>DAIMEA010000229.1:0-6643 GCA_036725585.1 Prolixibacteraceae bacterium
GTTCGAAGCGAAAAAGGCACACGACCAGCTTCTGTTTCTTTTCGAACAGGATTATCCCGAATACTATAATCTAAAATACCGGGAACTTTCGATCAAGCCGGAGGATATTTGTCAAAAACTTGAGCCCGGCCAATGCCTGATCGAATATTATATTACAGAAGCAGATACCCGGAGCGGAGAAAAGGATTTACTTCATATCCTGGTATTTAGCAATAAAAATCGAATGTATCGGTCGGTTGAACTTCCGGATTCTTTTAACCAAGCCGTAAACGATTATGTCTCTATTGTCGGCGACCGGAATGTGGGGGAAACCAACCGGGTTAAATTTCAGAGGTACATACGGGCAGCATGCGAATTGCACGACCTGCTGATCGGATCCCTTCCGATTCCGGCTTCTGCAAAGGAAATTATCGTTATCCCAGACGGGCCCATCAACAATATTCCCTTCGATGCCTTATTGGCACAAAAACCTTTAGCCAACAGGATTCATTTTTACGATTTGGCTTATCTGGTTCATGATTATGCTTTTTCCTATTCGTATTCATCTACCTTGCATTTCGAGTATTTTGGTTCAAAAGAGAATCGGGAAAAGGGTATAGCCGCTTTTGCTCCCGACTATCATCACGAAGAAGTGGATGAAAACAAGGCTGCTTTTTCGTATCCGAACACCCGAAACCGGTCGGTAATGAAACCCTTGCCCGGTGCGAAGGAAGAGGTATTGAAGATTTCAGAGATCCAGAAGACGGATCTGTTTTTGAATGGCAATGCCACGGAGACCCAATTTAAACAGGTGGCCGGGAAATATGATGTTTTGCACCTGGCCATGCATGCGATCCTCAACGACTCGCTTCCGATGTATTCCAAACTGGTTTTTTCGGCTCAACCCGATTCTTCCAATGATGGTTATCTGAATGTTGAAGAACTATATTCGATGAAACTGAATGCACGTCTCGCTGTTCTGAGCGCATGCAATACCGGAACTGGAAAAAGAAGAGGAGGGGAAGGTGTGATGAGCATGGCACGGGCTTTTATGCGGGCCGGATGTCCTTCCATTATGATGACACTCTGGGAAGTGGAAGATCGGTCAAGTGCGGATTTGATGGTGCATTTCTATAAAAATCTGCGGAAAGGGAAATCGAAAACCCTGTCCCTCAGTTTAGCCAAGCGAACGTATCTGAAATCAGCCGATCCCTTTAGCGCTCATCCTTATTTCTGGTCCGGATATATTGTTTTGGGCAATACCGAAGCAATGTACCCGAATTATTCCTGGATAATTGCCCTGATTTTGCTTATTGCCGGTGCGGTCTTTTGGGGGCTTCGGAGAAAAGGGAAAACAAAAATCATTTGATCAGATCCAGGATGGATCGGTCGGAAGTAGACGTGCCGGAACCCGGAACGTTGGCAGAAATGGAGTTTTTATCTCCCTCGTTTGTTCGATTCACGATTTCAACACCCTTCCCGGGAGAAGCGATCAATAGACTCAGAAAATCTCCCTTTTCAATGAAAACCGTGTTGCTGGTGGCCGTTCCTGTCGCAAACGTTTGTTTGTTTCGGAACAGGAAACCCAGGGGATATTTTGCGATTTCAATGATCAATCCATCATCCGAAGCGCTCGTGATTTGCATTAAATCCTCCAGTTCCTCTACATAGATGGAGCCGTTGAGCGGAGAATCGTTCAGAGCCTGGGACGGAGAAAGCAAGGCAAAAGTGTCGCCTTCTTCAAAGACCAAAATGCTGATGGTGTTGGGTTGAACAGCCCGAAAAAGAATGTGCGCTCCTTTTGTTGATGCAACCACGACCTCTTTATCGGTTATTTGATGGTATGCTTTAAAATTACCGGTAGTTTTGGAAAATGAATCCCTATGCGATGTGCCGATTAAAAATAGGATCAAAACCCCTATCCAAAATAATTTTCCCATTTCCTGCAATAATTAAAGATGGACAACACTTCTCCCTGGCTTAACCCCTGTTTCGTACAATCAAAACCCAAACAAGAAAATAATTTCTTGATTTGCAAGTAAAAATAAACAATTAATAAAAAGAATGGTAAAAAAAAATGCTGTTTTTAAGCATTTTGGCCCGAACAATCGAAAGGAACATTCTCTATTTGCAGCGAAATTCCTTAATTTTTCAGCCAGATATTATTCGTTCCAAATATCCCAGGCAGCAATGGCTTGCCCATGAAGCATTTCGAGTCCGTTTTTCACTTTAGCCCCATTTTCTTTCCCTTTTTTCAGAAAGAGGGTGACTTCGGGATTGTACACCAGGTCGAACAGAATATGGTCGGGGGTAAGCGCTACGTAGGGAATAGGGGGGCAGGCATCAACTTTGGGGTATGTGCCCAGGGGCGTCGCATGGATGATAATCAAACGCTCGGCTAGCAATTCAGCATCAATTTGGTGGTAGCGAATTTCCTTTTCGTAAAGCGGATCTTCGATCGAAGCCGAAAGAAAATCAATTCCCCATTTCGACAGAACATATTGAATGGCTTTTGATGCACCTCCTGTTCCGAGAATGAGCGCTTTTTTGTGTTTTACGCCCAACATAGGTGCCAGCGAACGCTCGAAGCCGATTATGTCGGTATTGTATCCTTTCAATTTTCGGTGGATCCCGCTCCCCGATATTTTTACAGTATTAACGGCGCCCACTTTAAGCGCTTCCTCATCGATCTCGTCGAGGTAAGGTATAACGGCTTGTTTGTACGGTATGGTGCAGTTCAAACCGGCCAAATCAGGATTTTTGCTGAGGATGTCGGGAAATTTTTCGATGGAATCGATTTCAAAATTGAGGTATTGATGATCGGAACGTTGTTCGGCCGCAAATTTCTCGGTAAAAAATTTTTTTGAGAAGGAATGTCCTAAGGGATAACCTATTAATCCAAATGTTTTCATGATGTGAAGTTAAAAAACTATTTCTCTTTTTGGGCCAGTGTTTCGGTTAGATAGATCACGGCAATACCAAGAATAATGAAAAGAAGGGCAAACAGCACCTCCTGGTTCCACTGCCCGGGGAAATACCATTCATATCCTTCGACTATTTTTTCGCCTTTTTTTAAGAGCCATTCTCCGTTTTCGCCAAGGGCATATATTTCGTTTTTCCAAGGCCATAAAATCCCCAACGACCCCAAAATAAAACCGGTCAGTATGGCAATGGTCGGGTTTTTGAAACGCCGGAAAATCCAGGTCAACAGATGGGAAAAAGCAATCAAGCCCGAAACAGCTCCCAACACAACGGGCAATAAAACCTTAATGTTGAGGTCGTTAACAGCATCGATCATCACAAGTTGGTAATTCCCCATCAGAATCAGAACAAACGATCCCGACAAACCGGGAAGGATCATGCTGCAGGTAGCAACAATGCCGCATAAAAGCAGATAAAGAAAACTTCCGTTTTCTCCGGCAGGTTTCAATATTGAGATAAGCACAGCAACGATAGCACCAACGATAAAGCTGATGATCACTACAATGTTCCATTTATCGATGGTTTTTCCGACGAAAAACACCGAAGCCAAGATAAGCCCAAAAAAGAAAGACCAAATGTAAACCGGATAATGCGTGAACAGATAGTCGAACAAACGGGCAACCGAGAGGATGCTCAATGCAACGCCCATAAATACCGCCAGGAGAAATGTAAGGTTTACATGTTGGGCGAATTGTTTCAGGCGGCCGGTAAACAGATAACGAAGGGCTGTGAGATCAAACGATTTTATCGAAAGGATCAGCTTTTCAAAGATACCGGTAATAAGGGCAATGGTACCGCCCGAAACGCCGGGTATCACATTGGCGGCTCCAATTCCCATGCCCTTAAAAAACAGAGAGATGTATTCTTTCATTAATTCAGATTTCTGTTATAAGCGTTGGATATTTCGAAACTGATGGATGAGTTTTTGAACGGCCGGATTGGTTTTGGATGCGGGGTGCATGCGATAAAGCAGGTGATGTTTTGAATAATGGGTCTGAAGAGCAATATTGAGTTCGTTTAGCGCTTTTTTCTCCTGCTTCAGTTCCAGGTATAAAGCCGCCATCCGATACCGGATTTTTCCTTTATCGGGATGGAATCCGAGCGACTTTTTCAGTGTTTCCAGTGCTTTTCGAACCATTCCCTGTTGTTTGAGGGCTTCTGCACGCCATAGCCAGTATTTCGCCCGTTCGGGATCGAGATGACAGGCTATTTCAAATGCAGCAACGGATTCGGTCCATTGCTGCAACGAAAAAGCAATCCGGCCCAACAAATACCAATATGCTTCAAAATCTCCGTTCAGGGCTACGGCCTTTCGCAGGCAATTTAGCGCTTCGGGAAGATTGCCTATTTTTTTATGAACCTGGCCTGCCCCATACCATGCGGGATCGTAGTTATTGTTCATCTCCAAAGTCCGGACGAAAGTATCCAAGGCTCTGTCGTGTTCGCCAAGATGATAAAAGCATTCTCCCGTGGCGCATAAAACCTCTTCACTCAATTCCACATAATTAAGAAAGTCGTTGAAAACCAAAAGCGCTTTCTTGTACTTACGCATAACCAAATAGGTGCTTCCCAAATTGTACAAAGCACCGGGAAAATTTTCGGTAAGGGCCAGGGCATATTCATACGCTTCTACCGCCTTTTTATTCTTTTGAAGCTTATTGTAAACGATGCCCAGGTTGAACCAGGCGATATCGGAAAACGTGTCGAGGTCGAGATAGCGCTGGTAATAGTGGACACTCAGCGCATCTTTATTGATTTTTTCATAACAGTAGGCCAATTCGAAGAGCGTACTCTCATTTGAGGGATCCAGAATTTGGGCTTCATGAAAATGATCCGCGGCTTTTTCAAAAAGTTCGACCTGGGCATAAGACATGCCGATTTGATAATGAATATTTTCTATGTCGTCGAAAGCTGAGTTCAACGATTGCTGAAACCAATTTTCCGCTGCTTCGTAAGCCTGCAATTGCAAATGGATGGTTCCGTTCAATAAAAAAAGTTCGGGATTGTTCTTTTCAATCGTCATCAAATACGCAACCAGAGATTGTGCTTCGCCTGTTTTACCAAGAAAAACGTACAGGCTTGCTTTCCGCGAAAGAAGCAAGGTTGAGGCCGGATGTTGTTTCAGCCCGAACAAAACGGCATTGAGCGCCTTTGTGTGGCTCCCTTCTTCCATGTAGGTATCGATAATATGCTCCAGTTGAAAGACATCGAAATAAGCCGATTCACCCGTACGGATCATTTCCTCGTACCGGTTGAGGGCTTCCATGATTTCTTCTTCTTCGTGAAAATTATTGGTTTCTTTGTTCATAGATTGTGTGTGAAAAGCTACTGGTGTTCGGGGCGTAACAAATCGTTGACTGTCTTAACCGGGTTGAATGTTTTTGAGGGAATTTCGATAAAAACCGTGTTCCAGTTGTCCATCGAACCATTCCACAACCCGGGTAGTTCGAGCGCCTTTAATTCTTTACCATTGTATGATTTCTTCGAGATAAAACCGGTTTCGGGATTGACAAATTTTTTCAGGTCGAAAACCCTGCCCTTGTAATCTTTGATGCAACAAACCAAATCGACGGGATTGAAGTGGGTAGAGTGCATAAATATTTCATGTTGAAGCGGATCATTGAGATCGATTTGGGCCTTTTCTACGATCTGCAGAGACAGCGTTTCGTCGGTATTCAGCACCAGGAACGGTCCTCCTCCCGGCTCACCCTCGTTTTTCACCATGCCGCAAATCCGTAACGGGCGGTTCAAAAGTGTTCGCAAAAAGGCAGCCCGCTCTTCATTCGATTCAAAGGTATGGTTAATCTGAAGCGAAATTTCTTTGCCGTAAAAATTCTCTATGTTGTCTAAAAGCTCGTGTGAGGGATTTCCATTCGATGCATCTATTTTTTCGATGTACGAAAAAATCTTGCTTCGTAACGAAACCAGCAATCCGGCCAAAACTTTTTTCGATCGTTTGGTTTCTGCTTTCAGATGATCGGGTACTACGTTGTCGATATTTTTTATGAAAATGATATCGGCATCCATTTCGTTGAGGTTTTCCAGAAGGGCGCCATGACCTCCGGGGCGAAAGATCAACCGGCCTCTATCGTCACGAAAAGGCTCGTTCGATGGGTCCACAGCCAGGGTGTCGGTCGATTTATGCTGATGCGAGAAGCTGACATCGAACTGAACCCCCATTCGTTTCTGATAGGTATTCCGAACCCGTCCCAGAAGATCCTCGAAGGCGCTTTGATGCTCGGGCGAAACCGTGAAATGAACTTTCGAAAAACCGTTTAAGCCGGTGCAATAAGAGGCTGCTTCAACCAAATGTTCTTCGAAAGCGGTTCGGGCAGTGTCGGAATATTTATGAAACAAAATCAAACCTTTGGGCAACGAACCGTAGCCCAACCCGTTTTCATCCAAAAGCGCGTTCACCCAATCAACCTTGTTGTGGGGATCCTGCACTTTCTTTTTCCATTCTTCCCAAAAAGCAAATTTCTGCATTCCGTCAAAAAAATGAGTCAACGACGGATTCGCTTCAATGAGCATATCTACATCCTTGCCCTGGGCAGCTTTTTTCAAAAAGTCGAATAAATCCTTAAACATCCGGCTGGCTGCACCCGAGGCAGGAACAAATTTTGTTGCCTGCAAGCCGGAGGAAAGGGCATTTTCAAAAATGTTGATTAAGCGAAGTTCTTCA
>DAIMEA010000230.1:0-4369 GCA_036725585.1 Prolixibacteraceae bacterium
TCCAACAGGTTCCTTTAGTAAAAGCAAAGACTCCCTTTTTTTCACAACCCTTGTAAATGAAATAATCAAAGGCCACTATGGCCGGATTAATTCGATTCTCTTTTCAAAAGACAATAAGCTAATTGGCGAAGAATATTTTTACAATTACTCTGCCAACACCCAACATCAAATCGAATCATCTTCCAAAAGTGTCACTTCGTTGCTCATTGGCATTGCCATTGACAAAGGGTTTATTTTGGATGTGAACCAACCCCTTTTTGAAATATTTCCTGAATACAAGCATCTTAAAAAAGGCAACTACCGGAAAATAACCATAAAACATGTACTGACCATGACACCGGGATTTGAGAATACGGACAAGCAGTTTGCCGACAAATCGGACAGGATTGGTTTTGCATTGCAACGAAAGATGGTTAACACCCCGGGGAGAATTTTCAGTTACGATGGAGGGAACACTGAAATCCTTGGCGCTATACTGCACCGAAAAACAGGAATGATCCCTGATGAATTTGCCAAAAAGTCATTATTAGATCCGCTGAAAATCGAAAATTACCAATGGGAACGAATGGACGACGATTTCCCTTTAATGAGCGGTTCATTAAAACTAATTCCCCGAGATTTTATGAAGATCGGGTTGCTCGTTTTAAACAAAGGCATGTATGACGGGAAGCGGATTGTTTCTGAAAACTGGATTAAGGAATCGACTTCACCCAAAATTGAATCCCACATCGATGATGACTTATACGCCTATCAATGGTGGAACCGGACATTCGAAACAGAAAAGAATGAATACAATGTTATTTGGGCAAACGGTTGGGGCAGTCAGTTTATCTTTGTCATTCCCAAACTAAATATGGTAATTACGACAACCGGATACAACTATGAGTTCGACTCATGGAGCATAACAAAAGGGATTGAAAACAACCTGTCACTACTCGAATAATCCCTTAACAGTTCCTATTTATGAAGGACTGTAAAATACGAATCCAGTTCACCATTTCTGTTGATTCTCTTATGATTCTTTGATCCAGTTTCATCGAAAAAACTGCCGTGTTCATCGAAAAAAATTGGAATAAATCCGTAAAGGAGTCACCTTTATCAAAAAAATGAACGTTATGAAAAACAAAAAATTCATTTTGCCTGCAGTATTGACCCTCTTCCTTTCGGGTTGCGTCGTTTTCTCTTTCTACCCGATTTACACCGAGGACGATCTCTTCCCAAATGATTATTTACTGGGGGAATTTTTCACAAAAGATGATTCCGCACGATGGAATTTCGATTTCCTTTACGAAGACCCGCAACATAAGAAAAATACCGACAGTACCGGCTACAAACTGACCATCGATGAGAACCACCCGGGGAAAATGAATTCAACCTACCTCGTCCAGCTGATTGAACTGGAAGGCAGCCTGATTGCCGATTTCTACCTCGACGATTACCAAAACAGCAACCAAAAATGGGAAATGGCCCTCTTCGATCTGCACATCATACCGGTACACACCTTTTCCCGGGTTGAATTAATGGGCGATTCGATCCGCTTTCGGTGGTTCAATCCCGAATGGCTCGAAAAACAAATCAAAGCGAACAAAGTTCGGATCCATCACGAAAAAAACGATCATACCATCTTACTCACAGCCAAACCCAGAGAACTCCAGAAATTTGTAAAAAAATACCGAAATTCGCCCGATGCGTTTGAGGATGGCCTCGAGCTGATGATATACCGAAAAAAATAATGAGTTCCGTTATTGAACAAAAATTGGATCAATGGGTGCGCAACCGTTTGTTGCAGCATATTTTCTTTTGGCTGTTGTCGTTCCTGGTGCTGATCAATATCTTCAAGGTATCGGCCTATTTCCAATTCATCGACGGAGTATATACCCTCATTTTTTTGGTTTGTATTGCCCTTCCGGTCTATATCAATTTAATGGTCCTGATCCCTGCATTTTTGGCCAGAAGGGCCTTTGTGCTCTACGGTTTTGTGCTTTCCCTGGTTATACTTGCGGGTATCGGCTTTTACTTCCTCATGTTTAACATACTGATTGATCATATATTACCAGGTTATTTTTTTATTGCCTATTACAGCTTTTTTGATATTCTGCTTTTTCTGATCGTGTTTCTCTTCATCACAAGCCTGCTCAAACTTGCCCGGGCCTGGTTTAAGGTGAACCGCATTGAGAACGAAAAAAACAGGATCAGTCTCAATGCATTAAAAGCCCAGGTCAATCCTCATTTTCTTTTCAACACCCTGAGCAGTATATACGCACTGGCCCGAAAAAAATCGGATAATACCCCCGAAGTGATTCTCAAATTATCGGAAGTATTACGGTATATGATCTATGAAACCGATGTTGAAAAGGTTTCCCTGGAAAAGGAAATTGGAATTATCCGGAATATTATCGACATACACCGGATCCGGCTTGGCGATACCATCGATCTGAACCTGACAATAAACGGTAATCCAAGCGGCGTTACCATCGCTCCCCTAATCCTTGTCCCCTTCGTGGAGAACAGTTTCAAACACGGTAAGCCCAACACAGATAGTGTGTTTTACATAAAACTTGTTTTGACTATCGAATCCGATGTACTCCGGTTTACGGTGATCAATTCAAAAAACGAAGCCCATGTTTCCCTTGTTCCAAAGAACAATCGGGGACTCGGACTGAATAATTGCAGAAACCGTTTAAACCTTCTCTACCCGGGAAAACATAAGCTTGCGATAAAAAATGAAGCGATGGAATACCGGGTAGATGTAACCTTAAATGTATAAAGAATGGCCATCCGCTGTCTGATAATCGACGATGAACCCCTGCAACAGGATATCCTGAAGGATTACATTTCGGCTTACACCCAACTCGACCTATGCGGCGTTTTTTCCGACGGGGCAAAAGTCCCTTCGTTTTTGAAGGAGCATCCGGTCGATTTGCTTTTTCTCGACATCAACATGCCCGTATTGAATGGTGTTGATCTGATCCGGCGCCTCCCCAATCCACCCATGGTCATTTTTACAACGGCCTATCCCGAATTTGCCGTAGAGGGATTTAACCTCGCTGCGATCGACTACCTGTTGAAACCCATCTCGTTCGAACGTTTTCAGAAATCCATGCAACGGGTGGAAGAACGTATGAACGACAAAGAAAAAGCGTCGGTGCTTTTTATCAAATGCGACAAAAAAGATTATCGGATCCATTCCAATGAGATCTACTACCTGGAAGCCATGGGCGATTATGTCCGGATACATCTGACCACACAAAGCCTCATCACCCACTCAACCCTCAAAAACATGGAAAAAATTCTGCCCCCCCGGCAGTTCATCCGCATTCACAAATCCTACCTGATTGCTCTTTCCAAAATTTCTTTTCTCGAAGGATCAACGGTTAAAATTGGAAACGACCGCCTGCCTGTTGGTGAAAAATACAGAAACGATCTGCTTTCATCATGGAAATCAGCATAATTGAATCTGAAAAATTATGTTCTGACTCCCTATCGCCCGTCTGATGATTTTTCGAAGCATTTTTTTCTTAACAAAAGATAAATATTTAAAGACTTATTTGTCTTTTATTGAAATTTCGCCTAAGTTTGCATCAGGAATAATTTGTAAAATCAAAGAAATATGAGTTTAGTCGGAAAAAAAGCGCCTTCATTCCATGCCAAAGCAGTTGTGAATGGATACGAAATCGTAGAGCATTTCTCGCTCGAGCAATACCTTGGAGAAAAGTATGTACTTTTCTTTTTCTACCCGATGGATTTCACCTTCGTTTGCCCCACCGAGATTCTTGCTTTTCAGGAGAAACTGGTGGAATTTGAGAAGCGGGACGTGGCCGTTGTGGGCTGTTCGGTTGATTCGGAATTTTCGCACTGGGCCTGGTTAAATACCGAGAAAAAGAACGGTGGAATCAAAGGAGTGAAATTCCCGATTGTAGCCGATGTCTCCAAAACCATTGCCATGAATTACGATGTTCTGGCTGGTGATTATCGTTTCGACGAGAACGACGAAGCCGCCTTTGACGGGGAAGCTGTTGCTTTCCGCGGACTGTTCCTGATCGACAAAAAAGGAATGGTACGCCATGCGCTGATCAACGATTTGCCCCTCGGGCGAAGTGTGGATGAAGCTTTGCGCATCGTGGATGCCCTGCAGCATTATGAGGAATACGGTGAAGTTTGCCCAGCCAACTGGAAACCGGGCGACGATGCTCTAACAGCCACTGCTGAAGGAGTAGCCGGCTACCTTTCAAAGCATTAACCCCTGATTCAGTTAATTTTTCTATCCGTTTACGTTCCTATGAGCCGGTTCTTCAAAACCGGCTTTTTCTTTCCGGGACTGCAAGTTTCCAACTTGCAGAAACAGGGACTGCAAGTTTCCAACTTGCAG
>DAIMEA010000230.1:4469-6623 GCA_036725585.1 Prolixibacteraceae bacterium
ACTGCAAGTTTCCAACTTGCAGAAACAGGGACTGCAAGTTTCCAACTTGCAGAAAGAACTGCAGGTTTCCAACTTGCAAACCTCAGTAAGCGCCCAATGCTCAGTCAGTCCTCCCCTCACTTGCCGTTCCCAACCATTTTCCGGACGAGCATGTCCGACCCGGTTTCCAACCGAAGGAAGCAGATCCCCTGTGAACCGTTTTCGGTCTGCCAGTTGAACGTATGTATGCCGGGCGATAAAGCACCCTGATAAAGAATATCCAGGATTGCTCCCAAGGAATTCCGCACCGACAAGTTCACTTTCGGCTCTCGTTTCTTTAGAGAAATACGGATGGTTGTTTGCCCATGAAAAGGATTCGGATAAATGTTAACCTCCGGTACGTCGTTATCTGGAAACATGTCGTTTTCCAAGGGATTCTGCCGATTTTCGACAACGGTAACGTACGTATTTTTCGAAGCAAAATATTCGAAATGCTCGTTTTTGCCAATGAGGGTCAGCAGGTAATCGCCGGGTTCATCGGATAAAAAGTCCCAGGTATAAGGAGCTTCGGTCCGCACCCCCCGGGGCAGGCCATCGACCAACAGCTCCACAAACAAAAATCCGGCAGCAATTTCCATATCCGCCAGCCCGATGGTATAAACCGAATCGCACAAGAGCGTATCGGTTTCAGAAACGTTGAACGGAACCAGTCCGGCCATAAGGGGAAGCATATAGTCCAAGTTCCATTCTTCGACAAAGAAAGGCGCTTCGGTGGGTGGGTAAAACGGCAAACCGCCTACCTCGGCTTCGCTGTTGATGATTTTACCGGTACCGTCGATTGCAGACTGAACGATCCGCGCATCGATGGGATCGCGATTCCAGGGCCGGGCTCCAGCGGCTTCCAGCACAACGTCTTTCACATCCCTGCAAGGGATCACATCGATGTTGTTGCACCAGATGGGAGGTTCGGATACCCGGTTTTCGGTGAGGCCGGAATATTTAGCGATGTTCCCTCCTTTGATGTCTTTGGCCAGGTTTTCGGACATATAGATGGAACACGAACCGTTGCCTGCTTTCAACAGCGGAATGGACTTTGAGCTGGGTCCCAGTTGCAGCACATTCCCCATCACGGTCATTTTACCGGGAATGATTTCATGCCCTTCCCATTCGCTCTCAACTTCGCTATAGCGAATGGCGGCGCTTCCGGGATTGTAGATATAGTTGTTCACCACCACGCCCATGGCTCCTGCTTTAAAGAGTGGGTTCCGGTCGTTGTTGCTGGCGTACAGATTTTTGATTACGGCAATGTTTGTCGCATTATCGTGAATGAGCGAGCCCATCGAGTGCTGTCCTTTGCTGTGGGTGGCATAACTCAGTCCCTCGGCAATGATGCAGTTGCTGATGGTGATATCGTGGGAGGTGTTCATCCGCCACTCTTCGGGGTTGTTTCCTTTAAAGCGGTCGCCCGAAGCGGAGCAGTTCTCATCGACAGCCCAGCTAAACGAGCAGTGATCGATGAGGACATTGTTGGCGCCAACCGTCGACAAGCCGTCGGGTTCCCATCCGGTTTCGTGCCCTCCGGAACCGGGACGGATCATAATATGCTGAAGAATCACATCGTTGGTGCTGATGTTAAGCGATCCGTTCACCAGGGTAATCCCGGGCGAAGGAGCGGTTTGCGCGGCAATGGTAATGTAGGGATTGTTAATTCGCAGGATGATCCCGCTTAGGTTAATAACCCCTCCTACCTCGAACACAACAATCCGCCTGCCGCGAGCCTGTAAGGCTGCATAAAGAGATCCGGGGCCGGAACCATTCAGGTTGGTCACACGAAGGATGGCGCCTCCCCGGCCACCTTCGGTCACCGCGCCCCAGCCTTCGCCACCGTAAACAGCCCCCTGTGCCTGTGCCAGATGAAAAGAAAGGACCAGGATGCCAATCAAAAGGAAACGGGTGTATTTCATGCAAACCAGTTTGGATCAATGATCGATAAAAATACAGAAAATATCCGAAAGGATTTTTGCATTTTTCATGACCCCGGAGGGGTCGTATGTCGGTAGAAAAATTGGTGGAAAACAATATGCGACCCCGCAGGGGTCGAACCACGCCCTCGAATCTTTGCAGCTACCGACATGTGATCCCTCCGGGATCAGGAGCGGTTCGGCCATGCGAGAG
>DAIMEA010000231.1:0-6585 GCA_036725585.1 Prolixibacteraceae bacterium
GCGAGCGCGTTACGTTTTACAATGCCGGAACACCTACGGTGTATGGTGTGGAATTTTAAAGATGGATTGCAGAAAAATCATAACATCCTGCGGAATAGCCATAACCGCTACGCGGTATCCTTTGCGAGCGCGTTACGTTTTACAATGCCGGAACACCTACGGTGTATGGTGTGGAATTTTAAAGATGGATTGCAGAAAAATCATAACATCCTGCGGAATAGCCATAACCGCTACGCGGTATCTTTTGCGAACGCGTTACGTTTTACAATGCCGGAACACCTACGGTGTATGAGGGAAGATTTTAAAGATGGATTGTAGAAAGATCATAAGTCCCTACGGAAAACCATAATAGCTACGCGGTATCTTTCGCGAATGTGATATGTTTTACAATGCCGGAACACCTACGATGTTCTTTATGGATTTTTTTTAAAAACAGGTTGCAGATCAATTTTGATATCACCTTCAAAATTAGGGCATCGCAAAGAAATATCGCGTAGCGATTAAGACCTTGTAGAAAAATGTAACCATGCAATAATTAATACCGCGTAGCGGTATTGGATTGAAAAATTAAAAAATAAGCGCTATATTGAGCCAAACCCCAAAAAGCGCATTTATGAAACCAGGAACCTTCTCCCAGATTTATATTCAATTAGTCTTTTCACCTCTTCACAGGGAAGCACTTCTTATGGACAAAATTCGTCCTCGTGTTTTTGAATATATGGGAGGCATTATCCGAACGCTACAACATAAATCAATAATTATTAATGGCATGAAAGATCATGTGCATCTTTTGATTGGTTTAAATCCTAAAGTGTCAATTTCCGATACGGTTAAAGAAGTCAAAAGAGTTTCATCGATTTATATTAATGAATTAAATGTATTTACAGGCAGGTTTCGGTGGCAGGAAGGTTATGGTGCATTTTCTTATAGCCGCTCACATTTAGATAAAATTTACAATTACATAAAAAATCAGGAACAACATCATCAAAGACAAACCTTTAAAAATGAGTACCTGTCACTTCTTAAAAAATTTGAGGTTGAGTTTGATGAACGTTTTCTGTTTCAATATTTTGAATGAATACCCAATAACCAGATGCAGGAAGCAGAACGAAGACTGGAGGATACCTCTGACAGTAAACAGTAAAAAGCAAAAGCAGCATCGTTGCGAACTGCCGGTTGCTCCCCTTTATCGTATCATAGCTCCTGCTTCCCGTTCGAATGCGGCAATCAAACGGCTCATGGTCTGATCGATCACCTTGTCGGTAAGGGTTTGGGTTTCGTCGCGAAGGATAAAACTAAGCGCATACGACTTTTTTCCTGCCGGAAGTTTATCCCCGGTGTACACATCAAAAATATCGACTTTTCTTAGCAGTTTCCGCTCAGTTTTCAATGCAATTTCCTTCAGCCGTGCAAAGGGAACAGAATCGTCGATCAACAGGGCCAGATCGCGTCTGACAGCAGGAAACTTCGGCAACGCATCAAAAACAACCGGTCGCTTACCCGCCAGTTCCAGCACAAAATCCCAATGGATATCGGCGTAATACACAGCAACATCGATTCCGGCTTCTTTTAGCCGCAGGGGATGCACCATTCCGGCTTCGGCATAAGTGCGCCCATCGCCACGACGATAGGCCAATCCATCACCCAGCACATCGTTGGCAAACGGTTCCACCTTCATTTTTTCTGTTGCCAGGCCTAACTTTTGGAATATAGCTTCCAGGTATGCTTTCAGTTCATAAAAAGTCGAAGGTGTTTGTGCCCCTGTCCAGCATTCGGGTTGCTTCTTTCCTGTCACGAACAGGGCAAGATGCATTTCTTCGTGATAGCGGTTGGCCGGAGAAGCCGTCTGTTTTTCCCCACCCCGAAAGAAATAGGTATTTCCAAACTCAAACAGTTTTACGTCGGGGTTCTGGTAGTTGGTATTCCGCACAATGGCTTCGAGTCCGCCAAACAGCAATGTCTGCCGCATCGCGTTCAGGTCCTGACTGAGCGGATTAAAAATACGCACGGTCTGATTCTCAGGAAAAACATCGATCGAATCGTAATACGCGGCTTTGGTAAGTGAATTCGACCAGATTTCATAAAAACCCCGGGCAACCAAAAGATCGGCCACATGATTTTTCACTTTCTCGGGATCGGGACTGGGGGAATACTGCAAGGTAGAATGAACCTGTCGTTCGGGTTCCACATTGTTGTACCCGTATATGCGCAGAATTTCCTCAATTACATCGGCCGGGCGCTGCACATCGACGCGGTACGGAGGAACGTCGAGAGTAAAGCAATCGCCCCCTTCTTCTACAATATTGATTTCGAGGGAATTCAGTATTGAACGGATGGTTTTGGCCGGGATTTCTTTCCCAATCAGGCGGGTCGTTTCACCAAGCGACAAATGCACCCGGAAAGGCATTGCCGGCTTGGGGTACACATCCACTACTTCCGACGAGATATTGCCACCGGCCACTTCCTTAATGAGCAGAGCAGCCCGTTTCAGGGCATACAAAACGCCGTCGGGGTCAACCCCCCGTTCAAAACGGAACGAAGCATCGGTATTCAATCCGTGACGGCGGGCCGTTTTCCGGATATAAACGGGATCGAACCAGGCGCTTTCGAGAAAAATAGCGCTTGTGTTTTCTTTTACACCCGAATGGGCGCCGCCAAAAACACCTCCTATACACATAGGTTCCGAAGCGCCGTTGCAAATAATCAGGTCGTCGGCATGTAGTTCCCGTTCCACATTGTCGAGTGTAATAACTTTTGTTCCCTGTGGCAGCGTTTTAACGATAATCTGCTTTCCTTTTACTTCGGCAGCGTCAAAGGCATGCAGGGGCTGCCCGGTTTCCATAAGCACAAAATTGGTTACATCCACCACGTTGTTGATGGGATTTAACCCAATGGAACGCAGCCGGTTTTGCAGCCAGGCAGGTGATTCCTTCACCGTCAGCCCCGTAAGGGTAACGCCGGCATACCGGTGGCAGGCTGCCGGGGTTTCTATCACAGCGGGTATGGTAAGGTCGTGGTTATCGATACGAAAGATACTGATATCGGGGCGTTCATACGCGATGGCCGGCCTGCTTTGTTTCAGAAAGGCCGCCAGGTCGCGGGCAACGCCAATATGCGATGCCGCATCAATGCGGTTTGGGGTCAGGTCGACTTCAAAAACGAAGTCGCTTTCGAGTTGAAAATACTGTGCAGCCGGTGTGCCCACTTCGGCATCCGGATCGAGGACCATGATTCCGTCGTGGCTTTTTCCCAACCCGATTTCGTCTTCGGCACAAATCATGCCCTCGGATTCTTCTCCGCGGATCTTCGACTTTTTAATTGTGAAGCTTTTGTCGCCGTCGAATAGAACAGTACCAACCGGGGCCACTACTACTTTCTGACCAGCAGCCACATTCGGAGCTCCGCAAACAATGGGCAAGAAACTTCCGGAGCCTATGTCGACTGTTGTCAGGCTAAGATGATCGGAATTTGGATGGGGTTTACACGTTTCCACCCTGCCGATTACCAGCCCTTTCAGGCCACCTTTCACGGTTTCCACTTCTTCGATGCCGCCTGTTTCAAGCCCCAGTTGTGTCAGTATTCTGCCGGTTTCTTCCGGACTCAGGTCCAGATGGATGTACTCTTTTAACCAGTTGTAGGAAATGTACATAATGCCTTTGTGAAAATTGAAGGACAAAAGTAGCAAAAACGTCTGTTCGGACAAATAAAACCGGGCAACAAAAGCCCTTATATCTTTTCATTAATAAAGCAAGCTAAGCGCATGCCCGTTAACGTGTCATGCTACAATCCTTTGAAAATTGGAATAAATACCTACCAAACCAAATTCATATCAGAAATAAACCTTTTTGGCACCTCGCTGTTTTTGGTAGAAAAAGAAAAAATATGAAGCACAAAAAAATAAATCCGCTTATCGAGAACCGTTACAGCCCGAGGGCTTATTCCCGGGAACCTTTGTCGGAAGAAATCATCGAATCGTTGTTTGAGGCTGCCCGTTGGGCTGCTTCGGCTCGAAATGCTCAACCCTGGCGTTTCATCTTTGCCACACCCGACCGAAAAGAAACCTGGGACAAACTCGTTGAATGCCTTACTCCCACCAACCAGGAATGGGCCAGGGATGCTCCCTTCCTGATGCTGGCCCTGGTGCAAAAAACCGATCCCGAGCGGAACAGCGAACGCAAAAGCGCCTTATACGACCTGGGACTGGCCATGGGAAATTTCACCCTGCAAGCCGGGCATCTGGGACTCCATTTGCGGAATATGGGTGGTTTTTCGCCCGAAAAAGCCCGCGAATTGTTTGTCATCCCGGAGCTGTACGAACCCGTGGTTATGGTTGCAGCCGGTTATCGGGGCGACGAAAGCAAACTGCCCAAACATCTTGCCGTCCCTACCCCTGAAAACAGAACACGCAAACCCCTGGATCAACTCATATTTACCGGTGATTGGGCGAAAATGCTTTGAGTTTTTGTTATAAACCCAACGAACTGCTTGCTACTTCCTTCTCGTATTTAATGAAAAATCCGTTGGCAGGGGCATCCTTGTATATTTCGACCGTCCGCTTGGTTTGTTCCGCGTTCTCTTTGATCGTATCCTTGCCGGTCATCTCGTCATCGGGAAGATTTTTGATCTCGCTCACGTAAAAACGGTTTTCCTGGATTTTTTCCACACCATTGAAAGAATAGGAAATCAGATTGTAAAAAACAAAAGGTGAGGTGCTTTTCTCGAAAGTTCGGGCTTTGATTTGATTCTTCGAAGGATATTTAAACAAGGTGCTGTCGGCATAAAACTGGTCGGTAATGGAATATTCGGTAATTTTCACCGAAGTATGGGGAGGAATGATGCGCGTTGGCATTTCTTCTTTCGTTACCGAGGGCAGGTAGCTTACCGGATCGTAGCCGGTGGTAAAGGTCCGGTTTTGAAAGTACGGAAAGGCTACCCCGTTGATGACAAAAAACGATTTTTCGAGATCAATTTTCAGGAACCCGGGGGTTTTGTTGAAAACCGAAAAACCGGCATCGCCCCCCTCGGCCCAAAGGTTGTAACGGATCAGGCAATTTTCATCCTCAAAGGTGATGTCGTTTTTCGAAAGGGTACCGTTTTCGGGCATAGCCCGGTACGACTGGTAAAAAAGCTTCTTTTCGGTGGCCGAAGCCGCGAACAAAAGAACAAAAACAATAAGGACTAACCCGGAGCAGGCATTTTTTGATATTTTCATGATGCTTTGATTTTGGGTTTATGAATGAAATGAAATTTTCGATGTACCGTACCCGCTGCCAGAAAAGCCAGCAAATAAGCCCCCGCATCCCAAACATCGAAGGTTCCGGGAATCAGGGACAGAGCCTGCAAACTCTCCGAAAACAAGGCTAAAAACAGGGCCAGAAGAAGCCATCTCGCTCCTTTTCCACTCCGCTCGCCATCCCATACATACGTGAGGGCCGACAGAAAAGCATAGAGCCACAGCGCATCGGGCAAATTATACAGAATCCATTCGGGAGGATCTGCAGACAAAACAGGGTCCCAACCAAAAAGCAGAATTCCCCTCCAAAGCCCATAAATGATTGTTCCTCCGGTAAGAGGCAGTAAAACATGGAAAAAGATCGGAAGGATATCGTTCCGGTTTGTTCGCTCAGGATCATCCAGGTTTTTTTTTGAAACGGATGCATCGTGGGTCGGGAGGATTGCCTGCATCTTTTTTTAAATTTTATGATAAAGATAAACAAAAAGTCCATCTTCAATGGGTATTCCTGAAGGATAATTTCTATTTTTACCCGATATTTTTCAAAAAAATCATGTTTATGAAACATCCCGGATTTTTCCTGTTCCTTCTCGTAATTGCAGGAATTTCAAGCTGTGAAAAGGACGATTCGGATACCCTGGAATGGAATAAGCGAATTGCCGAAGCCTATGTCCATTCCTATGCGGTTTCGATTGGCGAGGCAGTGACAGAAATGGACGATGATTCCACCCGGATTGCCTATATCCGCAGGGCCATAAATCCCATCCGTTTCTATCCCGACAGTTCGGGCTATTTTTACGTATACGATTTCGCTTGTGTGAACATTGCCCATGCCCGACAAAAGGATCTCGAAGGAAAGGATCTGACCGACTATTTCGATTCACAGGGGAAATACGTCATCCGGGAATTATCGGCCATGGCCCAAAGTGGCGGAGGGTACGTCGAGTTTTACTGGATCAAACCGGGCGAAAGCGGAGAAAAGAAAAAACTGGGCTATGTAGAACCCATCCCGAATACCGATTATTTCATCGGCACCGGGGTTTATCTCGAATAAGCTTTTTCAACTTCCTTTATTTCTTCATCAGAGAGAAAGTCTTTTCGTCGGAACAACCTTGCACGGTCACCCGATAGATTCCTTTGGGTAGAAAGGATATATCGACCGGCTGCTCGGGGATATAGAAACCCGACCAAAGTGTTTTTCCGTTTAGGTCATGGATTTTGATTTTATCGCCGGTACCTGCGCCCCGGATCCGGAAAGAACGGGTAGCCGGGTTAGGATAGAGAACGTGCGTATAATCATCGAAAACACAGATACCGGAACCATCGCCGGCTAACTGGGTAACCGAAATGCT
>DAIMEA010000232.1:0-6572 GCA_036725585.1 Prolixibacteraceae bacterium
TATCGTAACCATCGATGATAAACCCATCACCAAAGAAGAATTTGAGGTTGTTTACCAAAAAAACAACACAAACCTGAGCGATGAAAAGGACGTCAAATCGCCGGAAGAATACATGGAAATGTTTATTGATTTTAAGCTGAAAGTCAGGGAAGCCGAAAACCGCGGACTGGATACAACCGAAGCTTTTCGGAAAGAATTTCTGGGTTACCGCGAAGAACTGGCCAAAACGTACCTGACCGATGCCCGGGTTACCGATTCCCTGATTCGTGAAACCTACAACCGGACCCTGCATTTTGTTAAAGTCAGCCACATCCTGATCAATCTCGATAAAAATGCCCTTCCCGACGATACCCTGCGGGTTTACAACCGGATGGCCGATATTAGAAAACAAATCCTGAACCAGGAAATTTCCTTTGAAGAAGCTGCGGTTAATTATTCCGACGATCCATCGGTGCAAGAAAACAAGGGAAACCTGGGCTATTTTTCTGCATTTAAAATGATCACACCGTTCGAGGATGCCTGCTTTACCACACCCGTTGGTGAAATCACCCTTCCGGTACGGACCAGCCTGGGATATCACCTGATCAAGGTGGTGGATAAAATTGCCTCGAAAGGTGAAGTGAAAGTGGCGCATATCATGAAGCGGTTCAGCATTACCGATTCCGTTTCCGTTGAAGAAGATATGCGGTTAAAAGCGGAAATCGACAGCTTATATCACTTGTTGAAAAACGGGGAAGATTTTGCCCGGCTGGCTCGGGAATGTTCCGACGACAAAATCGCGGCCAAGAACAACGGGGAAATGCGTTTCATCAACGAAGGCTTTTTTTCGGAAGAATTTGCCAAGGCTGCTTTCGCGTTGAAAAACGACGGCGATTACAGTGCGCCTATCCGCACCCGCTATGGTTGGCACATTGTGAAACGCCTGGAACATAAGCCCCCAAAAACGTTCGAAGAATCGGAAAAGGATATCGCGTCAAAAGTTAAGGGCGATCCGGCCCGAAGCCAGCACAGCAAAGATCGCTTCCTGCAAAATGTGAAAAAGGAATATGGTTTTACCCCCTATCCCGACAATGTGAACCAGTTTTTTTCCGGATTGATAAAAGCCGAAACCGATTCCATCCTTCCGGATGATCTCCCGAAAGAAAAGACCGAATTGGTTTTCTTCCATTTTGCCGGAAAAGATTTCACGGGAAAAGAATACCTGAATTACGTTGTTTGGCGAACCAGTGGAGCCGAAAAAATTTCGAAAAACTTTTTGACCAGCCAATACGACGGTTTCGAAGAATCGATCCTCACCAACCACGAAGAGAAACGGCTGGAAGAAAAGTACCCCGACTTTAAATACCTGCTGCAGGAATACCACGATGGCATTCTTTTGTTTTCGGTTATGGAGTCGGATGTTTGGAATGTGGCGCTTCAGGACACAGTGGGGCTCGAAAAGTACTACGAACAAAACAAGGGAAAATATTTCTTCGGCGAACACTTCGATGGATTGTACATAAAATGCTACAACGAGGATGCCCGAAAAAAGGCCGATTCGCTGATCGCTGCCGGCATTACCGATCCCGACCAGCTCACCGAACTCATCAACATCGATGGAGAACAAAACATACGTATTCAAAAAGGGAAATGGGAACGGGGCAGCAGTCGCTACGTCGATTTTCTGGTCTGGAAGGATACCAAACCCCGCGATTTGGATGAACCTCTTTACTTCATGTACGGTTCGCTGAAGGACAGCGCCGTGAAGAACCTGGAAGAGGCTCGGGGATTGTACCTTTCAGACTACCAGGATGTTATCGAAAAAGAATGGATCAAACACCTGCGGGATAAATACGAAGTAAGCGTAAACAAACGACTGTTGAAAAAAGTGAAAAGTCTGAAGAAACGTTGAAAACAGCGAACAAATATTTTTTTCTCCTTCTGTGGCCGGTCTACATCCTTTTTTCCTGTCATCAGGAACTACCGGAACAAACCGACAAGGTTGTTGCCCGGGTATTTAACAGAACCCTGACCCTTTCTGAGCTGGCGTCCGAACTTCCGTCCAATAGTACCGGGAAGGATTCGTCGGTGTATGCCCGCGAATATATCGAAAAGTGGATCAAACAACAGCTTTTGGTTGCAGAGGCGGAAAAAAGACTGACTCCGGAAGAATTGCGGATTGAACGGGAAATTGAAAAGTACCGCCAGGAACTCATCATCTATAAATACAAGAACAAGCGTTTCAACGAAATTATTTCGCGTACCATCCCCGAAAAGGAAATTCTTGATTTTTACCATAAAAACCTGGAGTTGTACCAACTGAACGAAGCGATTGTACGGGTGAACTATATTATTTTTCCCCGAGAACTGCAAATCCCGGAATCCATTTTAACTTCACTAAAACGAAACCAGGAAAAGGATGTCGCGGTATATGAAGATTTCGTTTTTCGTTTTGCAAAAAAATACGATAATTTTGACAATCAATGGATTTATTTCAATTATTTGTTGCAACAAATCAAACACAGCATCGATCAACCGGAGCTTTTCCTGAAAAAAAACAACATGATTGATTTGATCCGTCAGGAAGAACGACACATCATTGTGATCAATGATTATTATGTAAGCGGCGAACATGCTCCGGTGGGTTTTGTCCGTTCCCAGATAAAAGGAACCATCATCAATCGGGAAAAATTAGATTTTTTAAGAGAAATTAAGGATAGTTTATACGACGATGCCCTAAAATACAATAAATTTAGGGTCTTTAATCAATAACATGCACGCCATGAACCACAACAAAGCACTTGTTGCTATTTTGCTAATTTTCAATATTCTGCATATTTCTTACGCACAGGACAAAATTATTGATCAAATCGTGGCCATTGTGGGTACGAACATCATTCTCAAATCCGATATCGAAACGATATACCTCCAAAACCAGGCACAGGGGATTACCTCCGATGGCGACATGAAATGTGAGATCCTCGAAAACCTGATGATTGAAAAACTGATGGTTGCAGAGGCTGAACTCGACACACTCATCATCGTCACCGATAATCAGATTAACCAGCAACTCGATTTACGCATCCAGTATTTTACCGAGCATTTAGGTTCGGAAAAAGAGGTGGAGAATTACTTCAAAAAACCGATCGTACAGTTAAAATCCGAGTTGAAGGATGTAATCCAGAACGAGATTCTGAGCAACCAGATGCGAAATAAGATTATTGAGAATGTGAAGGTTACTCCTTCTGAAGTTCGTTATTTCTATCGCACCTTACCCGACGATGAAAAAATGACCATCAATCCGCAGTACGAATATGCCCAGGTGTTGCTAACGCCCCGGATCCGTGAAGAAGAGGAAAACCGGATCAAAGACCAGCTGCGCGATATAAAAAAACGGGTCGAGGACGGAGAGAATTTTACCATGTTTGCCGTTCTTTATTCCGAAGGGCCTACAGCAAAGGTTGGTGGCGATTTGGGCTATTTTGGGAAAGCCAGCATGGATCCGGCATTCTCTGCGGCGGCTTTCAGCCTGCGTCCCGGCCAGGTTTCGAATGTAGTGAAAAGTGAATTTGGATACCACATCATCCAAATGATCGATCGTAAGGGAGAAAAAATCCGTTGCCGCCACATTCTGATGAAACCCAAAGTTTCGATCGAAGAGAAAGAAAAAGACATTGCCTTGCTCGACAGTATTGCGAATGCCATTCGCAAAGGCGAACTGACCTTCGAGGAAGCAGCCTTCCGGTATTCCGGCGACAAGAACTCGAGAAGCAATGGGGGAATGGTCATCAACCCGATGAATATGTCGTCGAAATTTGAAGCAGGCATGCTCCCACCCGCTGTTTCGAAAGTATTGACCACTTTGGAAATTAACGAAATATCGAAGCCCTTTCTCTTAACCGACGAACGAGGTAAAGAAAGTATCGCCCTGGTAAAACTACTGAACAAAACCGAAGCGCATACAGCCAATCTTTCGGAAGATTATCAGCTCATCAGCGATCTGTTTCTGGAAAAGAAAAAAGACGAAACCATCCAGGAGTGGATAGCCCGTCAACAGTCGAAAACCTATATCCGCATCGACGATACGTATCTGAATTGCGAATTCCGGTTTAAGAACTGGATAAAATGACTACATTTGAAGCCGCTTTTTCATAAAAGACGAGAAAATTTGCTTTAAAAAAAACAACAGGTATGAGCTATAAAAACGACACAGAAGCCATTGATCACTTAAGCCGGAAAAATCTGGAACTGATCCGGGAAATCGGAAAGGCCATATATGGCCAGGACGAAATTATCCGACAGGTTTTGATTGCCATATTCAGTCAGGGGCATTGCTTACTGATCGGGGTTCCTGGTTTGGCGAAAACACTGCTGGTCAATACCATTGCTAAAGTATTGGGGCTCGAATACAAACGGATCCAATTTACCCCCGACCTGATGCCATCCGACATCATCGGCACGGAAATTCTCGACCATAACAAGGAGTTTAAATTTATCAAAGGGCCCATTTTTGCCAACATCATCCTGGCCGATGAGATTAACCGGACCCCGCCGAAAACCCAATCGGCGCTTCTGGAGGCCATGCAGGAAAAATCGGTAACATCGGCCGGGCGGCATTTTGTTCTCGATCCTCCCTTCTTTGTTTTGGCCACGCAGAATCCCATTGAACAAGAGGGAACCTATCCCCTGCCCGAAGCCCAGCTCGACCGTTTCATGTTTTCGCTCTGGCTCGATTATCCGGAATATTCCGATGAGTTAACCATCGTACGAAATACAACATCGGCTTATGAAGTAGCCTTGAACAGCATCATTTCGAAGAGTGAAATTCTGGAATTCCAGAACCTGATTCGTAAAGTGCCGGTAACCGACAACGTTATGAAGTATGCCGTTACTCTGGCGGCTAAAACCCGGCCCAATACAAAATTGGCGCCCCAGGTAGCCAATCAGTACCTGAAGTGGGGAGCCGGTCCGAGAGCTTCCCAATACCTGGTTTTGGGTGCAAAAACACATGCAGCGCTCAACGGACGGTATTCGCCCGATATAGATGATGTGAAAGCTGTAGCTGTTTCCATACTTCGGCATCGGATCATAAAAAATTACAAAGCCGAGGCCGAAAATATCTCTGTTGATGACATTATCAATCAATTAATGAAATAGTTATCACTATTCATGACGCGAAAAAAAAATAAACAGGATATAAGCCTGCCGCTTCCGGTCAGGCTTATTTTCTTCTTGCTTATATTGCTTTGTTTTTTTTCGACCACGAGCGCCCAAACCAAAACCAAAAAGCAAATACGGATCGAAAATGCCGATTCGATGCTCTATAACGAATCAATTGTCAAAGATGCCCAAAGGCTGATCGGGAACGTGAAACTCACCCACAAAAAGATGATCGTTTTTTGCGACAGCGCCTGGTCCTATGGTTCGAAAAATGCAGTCGATGCTTTTGGGCGGGTTCATATTATCCAAAACGACACCCTGAACATGTGGGCCGACTATGTTCACTACAACGGAGAAGCTTCGATGATCCGTGCCCGCCGAAGGGTGAAACTCAAGGATCCCCGGCTTACCCTGACCACCGACTCGCTCGATTTCGACACGAAAGAAGAAATCGGCTACTACAATTATGGGGGGACCATTGTCGACAGCAGCAATACATTAACCAGCATCATTGGTCGCTATTATTCCCAACGGGACGAACTCTTTTTTAAGGACAGTGTCAAACTGGTCAATGACGATTACGTAATGACTTCGGACACCATGCGGTACAACACCAAAACAGAGGTAGTGCATATTGTTGGCCCCACGCGCATCATTGGCGACAGCACCTATCTCTATTCGGAAGAAGGCTGGTTCGATACCCGGCAAAATCTTTCCGAACTGACCAAAAATTCCACCGTACGTCGGGGCGATACGCAACTCGAAGCCGATTATATCTATTACGACGACCGCACCGGTGAAGGCACGGCACGAGAAAATGTAATCATCAACGATTATACCAACAACATCATTGTTGCCGGAGGAAAAGCGCACTACAACGATTTTTCCGAGTTTGCACGCGTAAGCGATTCGGCCCTTTTTATTCAATGTTTTCAGGAGGACTCCCTGTTTTTGCATGCCGACACCTTGTACACCCGCCCCGACACTTCCTCGATGGGACAGAAAATTGTGACCAGCTCGTACAATGTCCGCTTTTTCAAAGAAGACATGCAGGGAACCTGCGATTCGCTCCTCTATTTTACGAAAGATTCAACTACCCGCCTGTTTTATGATCCGGTGATTTGGTCGGACAACAACCAGATGAGCGCCGATTTCATTGAAATTGAAACGAACTCCCCCCCTCCCAGTTTCATTTATTTAACGGATAATTCATTTATTATCCAGGAAATAGACACGACAAAATACAATCAGATCAAGGGGAAAAAGATGATCGGTTTTATCGATGGGAAGAATTTATACAAAATTGATGTCGACGGTAACGGCCAATCGATCTACTACCCTGCCGACGACCGGGACTATATTGGCATGAACAAAGCCGAAAGCAGCAAGATTGCAATTTACATGAAAGAGAACAAGATGAACCGGATCAGTTT
>DAIMEA010000233.1:0-6513 GCA_036725585.1 Prolixibacteraceae bacterium
CAGGAGAAAGTATTCAGCCTGAACCTGAAAACCGAACGAAAATATCGTGACAGCATTAATGAAACGATCGACCGCTTGAATGTTGAACATTTAAAAGCCATCAAAAAAGGAAGTTACAAATACAAAATCGGGATCCTGTACTGCGATTTATTTAACGAACAGGGCGTCCTTGCCGATCATTGTTACCATGGGCTTAAATACGTGGAAGAAATGATTGTGCGCCGGTAAAACCCAAGTTCAAATGCTGTTCAGAAGGTAATTCTGCAAAGCCGGAAAAGTGGGATTAACCTGTATGATTTCCCGGTGGAGGACAGGGACAAAGCGGTATTTTTTATTGGCATCCCATATCGCTTTTTTCATGAACACATCCGATTCATTCACGCTTTCCAGTAAACTTTCCATTTCGAGGTCGTCGACATGGGATCCCAGCAACATCAGCTCCCGGGTGGTAAACATTCCCCTGTTTTTCAGGCTTCCATACGTGACAATGTTTTTCAGGTCGGGATACGTTGGGGAATCGAGATAGCCCCGCTCGTTTTCCGACAGGTCGGGGACCAGTTTCCGGAACGTGGAAGCAAATTCCTCGGAAAGGAAGCCAAGGGTGTGGATTTTTTCTTCCTTCAGCATGGCCGATAAGGTTCGCAGGGGCCATTCCTTCGACAGGGGAATAAGCACGGCCCCGATTTTTGCCAGGGATAGCACAAACGTCAGGCAGGACGTTGTTCCCTGAAGCACCAGGGCAACGGGAGATTTTTTTTGAACGCCAATATAAATCAAACCTTTGGCCAGCAGAGAAGCTCGTTCATTCAATTCTTTCAGGGTAAAAACATTGATTTCATCAACAAATGTGGAGATAATTTCGTTGGGTTTCGTTTCCGAAAGGTCATCGATGAATTGGGCGAGGGTGGAGATGTTTTCGGACATGACAATTTTGTTTTACGTGGGAATGTACACTACGGCAATGATTTTGGCTGCCTGGTTGTTGTGCGCGTGCACATTGTGGTTCACAATAGAATCGTAGTAGATACTGTCGCCGGGATGGAGCACATACACTTCTTTTCCATAGTTGATTTCGATGCTGCCATCGAGTACATACAAAAATTCTTCTCCCTCGTGGGAGGAGAGGATGTGTTGGTTTGCCTCACCGGGCTGGATGGTCACAATAAAGGGTTCCATGTGCCGTCCGGATTTGTCGCCGGCCAGGGCAAAAAAATCCATGTGTGAGCGCGACGGGAGGTTTTTGTTCGAAAAACTTGCCCCCTTTTTTTGCTCTTCGGCCAGGGTAAGCAGGGGCCCCAGTTGCTCCCGGTCGTCCAAAAAGGTTCCCAGGCGAACGCCCAGCGAACGGGCAATACGGATTAACGGGGCCAGCGAGGGAACCATCTTTTTCTCCTCGATGTCGATGATTTGTTCTTTGTCGAGGTTGCTGCGCAGGGCCAATTCATCAATGCTCATGAATTTTCGTTCCCTGATTTCACGGATCCTTTCCCCAACATTTTTGGTGACGGGCATACCCTTTTTTTGTGCGTTATCCGAACAAAGGTATCAATTTTTTGAGTTTTAAGGAACTACCCATGAAAAAGAGTTTCGATTGGGGGAAGTCCATCCCGATCATCAACTGTGCTTGTCGTTATCTCGTTCGTTTTGAAGGATGGGTTCAATTGGAACGCATCATCTTTCAAAAGGGAGTTGTTGTCCGTTTCCTCGGAATGCCAAAGATCCTTTGACGGAACCTTATTCCTGATTTTTCACCTTCGTAAGCAATCGGGCACCAGAGGAGTTGATACCGTTGTGCCCGTTTTCAAATCCGGCTCCGTTTTATACCCAGTGCAGGTAAAGAAAGTCGAAGCGATGGGGCAACAGCGGGTGTTTGGGGAAGATGCGGATTCCGTAGCTGTAGCTACCCGGGTTCATCAGGGTAACATCGAGTTTATAGGAGCAGCAGGTTTCCTCCGAACATTCGGCCTGGAATTCATGGGTTTCGACCAGGTTGTGCTTGTCGTCTATTTTTTTGGAAAAGACAATTTCGACGCCCACATCTTCGTGTGACAAACCGTTCAGGTCGAGTTTAATATTGGCCATGTGGGGTTCCCCGATCTTATAGGTTTGGGTAATCCCGTGTTCGATGTTTGCTTCCACCAGTTTTATCCCATCCCATTTCGAAGCAATATGTTCTTTCCATCGGGTCAGTTGCCTGGCCTGTTCAAAATCGTTGGCTTTAAGCAACTGGTAGCGTTTTACCTGAGGGTTGTAGAATTTTTCAATGTAATCGTTTAACTGGCGGCGCATGGTAAAGTGGGGCGCCACCTCGCTGATTGTATTTTTTACAACAGCAACCCAGTCTTCCGATACACCCCGTTTGTTTCGGCGATAATACAAGGGTATAATTTCCTGTTCGAGGATGGTATAAATGGTTTCGGCATCGAGTTCGTCCTGGAATTCCTGTACGTCGAAAGAACGTTCCATGGGCAGCGCCCAGCCGGCTTCGGGCTTGTAGCCTTCGACCCACCATCCGTCGAGTACCGAAAAGTGAACGGTACCGTTCATGACCCCTTTTTCGCCGCTTGTGCCCGAAGCTTCGAGCGGGCGCGTGGGTGTGTTCAGCCAGATATCGACCCCCTGAAGCATCATTTTGGCCAGGTTCATGTCGTAGTTTTGGATGAACATGATTTTTCCGATGAATTCGGGTCGTTTTGACAGTTCAACAATATGCCGGATCAGGTCCTGGCCTCCCCGGTCGGCCGGATGGGCTTTCCCGGCAAAAAGAAATTGGACCGGCCGGTCGGGATTGTTGACGATGGCGCTGAGCCGGTCGAGTTTTTTGAACAGGAGATGCGCCCGTTTGTACGTGGCAAATCGCCGGGCAAATCCGATGGTCAAAGCGTTGGGATTGAGCTTGTTTAAAGCCTCGGTAATCAGCTTCGGATTCTCGTTTCGCTTGATCCAGTTGTCGGCAAAGCGCTGTTTGATGTACTCGATCAGTTTGACTTTCAGTCCCTGTTTGATATAGGAAATTTCTTCGTCGGGAACCTCCTGGATTTTTTTCCATACCGAAAAATCACTTTGGTTTTCGGGGAAATCGTGCCCAAAATATTTTTTATGCAGATCTTTCCATTCTTTGGCCGCCCAGGTCGAATAGTGCACTCCGTTGGTCACATACCCTATGTGCAACTCTTCGGGCAAGTAGCCCGGATACAGGTCTTTCAGGATATGTTTGCTTACATCGCCGTGGAGCATGCTCACACCGTTGATGTTTTGGGAGAGGTTGGAGGCGAGAAAGCTCATGTTAAAATGGTCTTCGGTAGGGAATGCTTTTCCCAGCCGGGTAAATTCATCCCAGGTGAGTTGAATTTGCCCGGGGAAGAAACCGAGGTATTTTTTCAGCAGATCCACATGAAAGGAATCGTGGCCGGCAGGTACCGGGGTATGGGTGGTAAAAAGGGTAGATACCCGGATGATTTCTTTCGCTTCGTTGAAACGCACGTGTTGTTCCCTGATCAGATCGGCCATCCTTTCGAGGGTGATGAACGCGGCGTGGCCTTCGTTGATGTGGTAAATATCGGCTTCGATACCCAGGGCATTCAGCACCCGGATTCCGCCGAAACCCAGAAGAATTTCCTGCTTCAGCCGGTTTTCGTTGTCTCCTCCGTACAAGTGATGGGTCACATAGCGGTCTTCTTCGCGATTATCATCAAAGTCGGCATCGAGAAGATACAAATGGATGCTTCCCACAAACACCTGCCAAACACGGGCTTTCAATTTCCGATCGGGGTAATCGACCTCAACAGTCAGCCATTGATCGCCGATCATGACCGGGTGTACGGGGATCTTCGAAAATTCTTCGGCGTCGTAATTGGCAATTTGTTCGCCCCGGTTGCTCAAGGTTTGTTTGAAATAGCCATAGCGGTATAGCAAACCAACGGCTACCATATTCACCTTCAGGTCGCTGGCTTCTTTTAGGTAGTCGCCGGCCAACACGCCCAAACCGCCCGAAAAAATCCGCAGACTATCGTGCAGGCCGTATTCCATGCTGAAATAGGCAATCTGATTTCCCTCGGGGTGTTTGCGTTCGGCCAGATAGTTGCGCATTTCGTTGTGCACCCAGTCGAGTTTGTAGCGGAATTCTTCATCTTTCTCGAGCTCGAGAAAACGTTTGTAGCTTACTTCTTCGAGCAGAACAATCGGGTTATGGGCCGAATCGTCCCACTTTTCGGGATCGATGTATTCGAACAATTCACGGGCTTTAGTATTCCAAACCCACCAAATATTTCGGGAAATTTCCTTAAGCGCGGATAAGGCTGATGGTATGTTGGATTCGACAATCAGTTTTTTCCAAACCGGGTTTTCCGGGCGGTCGATCCCGGTGAATTTTACTCCTTCCATCTTTTTTCTTCTTTAACGCAATCATTCACTGTTCTACAATTATCACAAAGGACAAAGGGAAGAATTATTTTCGAAATTCAAAGAGAAACGTTCAATAGTATGCCCATTATTAAGGATCATTTCACGTTTCTCCCCGTTGATGGCATCCTGGTTTTCACATTATTGCCGTTGTCTAAAGCGGGTTTCACGCTCGTTTTTTTTCGGGAAGCCACTTTTTTGTATTCCGATTCAAGCGCTTTGAGTCGTTCTGTTTTTTCCTCCAGTTCCTTTTGAAGCCGGGCTACTTGCTGGTCGCTTTCTTTTTCGGGCACTGCTTTGTTCAGGCGAAGAATGAAATCGCTCAGCACGTTCATGTAATTGATGAAGGCTTCGTAGGGTGAATCGTACGGATTAAAATATTTATGCACTTCGCCATCGGAAAAGAACTTGGTGCACATGTAATAGAAGTGGTCGCTGATTTGCAGGTATTCCCAGTCTTTTACCAATTCGGGGTCGGTGCATAGTTCCATTCGGGAAGTTACGGAATAGAGCTTGTTAAATGCTTCTTCCTGCAAGTCATTTCCCAGCCAGGCCGACAGGTCTCGTTCCTCATCGGCCCAGGAAATGGGATGCGGCACATGGGCTGGCGACACCGGCTGATGGGTGTCGACGATTTCCGATGGGGTAGCGAAAGCAATTTTTTTGGTTTTCAGGGCGGTTGCCGGCAGTTCGCTGAGAAAATTCAAGATGCCCGACGATGCTTTCTGGTGTTCGCCAAAGGTTTCGTAATCCATAAACAGGTTTACGATTTCTTCGTTTTCCTTAATTTTCAGCAGCCAGGCCACATATTTTTCGGAAGTGAGCGGGTATTCCGACCAGGCACTGTTCGAAAACCGGAACGAAATATCGTCGCTCAGCTTAAAGTTACGCATCAGTATTTTCAGCCGGGGATTGATCGCGTTGGTATAGACAAAATTTGGACTTTTCCATCCCAATACATGTTTTGCCCCTTCGGTCAACATGGCTTTGAAACCCATATCGGCTACCATGCTCCCGATTTCGTCGGAATAAATCAATTCGGTATTCCGGAACACGCGGGGTTTGCAGCCGAAATATTTTTCGATCAGGGCCGCATGCTTTTCTACCTGTGCCTGGAAGAGTTTCGGATCTTTCAGCGAAACGAGCGAGTGGGCATAGGTTTCGGAAAGAAATTCAACCGATCCGGTTTGGGCCAGTTCCCGGAACGAATCGATCACTTCGGGAGCATACAGGGCAAACTGTTCCAGTGCAATTCCCGACAGGGAGAAAGTGACTTTGAATTTTCCCTTGTGCTTTTTCAGGCTGTCGAGCAATGCCTTGTTTGCCGGCAGGTAGCATTGGTCGGCCACTTTACGGAGAATGGTTTCGTTGGCATAATCGTCGTAATAATAATGGTCGTTGCCGATGTCGAAAAACCGGTATCTCCGGAAACGGAAGGGCTGATGAAGCTGAAAATAAAGGCAAATTGTTTTCATAGTATGCTGATTTTCATTTTTTCAGGGTTTTGTAATAAATCTCACGAACGTTTTGAGCCGAATTTTTCCACTGTAAATTATCGACTTCTACCCGCGCGTGTTTTTTAAATTCCCTGGAAAGAGCCGGATAACTAACCAGGGCATATATGGCATCGGCCATGGCATTTACATCCCAGAAGTCGATTTTGATGGCATGTGTGAGGATTTCGGCAACCCCCGATTGTTTGGAGATGATCACCGGAACGTCCGATTGCATGGCTTCGAGCGGCGATATGCCAAAGGGTTCCGAAACGGAGGGCATCACGTATACATCGCTCATTTTGAACATGTGAAAAACATCGTCGCCTTTAAGGAAACCGGTAAAGTGAAAGTGGTCGGTGATTTTTAGCTGGGCGGCACGCCGGATCATGGCATTCATCATATCCCCGCTTCCGGCCATAACAAAGCGAACATTTTTGGTGCGTTTTAATACTTTGTGGGCTGCTTCGATGAAGTATTCCGGTCCTTTTTGCATGGTAATGCGCCCCAGAAAAGTGACGATTTTGTCATCGATCCCTTTCTTCAACGCTTTCTTTTTTTCGATTTCAACGGTATACAACGCTGTTGAACCCGTCGAAATCGAAAAAAAGAAAGCGTT
>DAIMEA010000234.1:0-6499 GCA_036725585.1 Prolixibacteraceae bacterium
AAAAGCGATCCCGGTGAATGGAACAATGTTTTTTCAGACCCGGCATATCGGGATGTGGTCGATGCATTAACCCGGCAGATGGGCAGCATATATCCCCAACTTTTTTCGATTCTGAAGGAACGCAATAGCCCCGTTATTCCTTCCAACAATGTAAGCATCCGGCAGGGAGAAATCCTTCGTAACGGACAAGTACCTGTTTTGGCGGAGAAGCCCTTTAAATTGCTTGTTGAATTGGAACTCAAAAAAAATGCTTCGGGGCCGGTAGTGGTTTATGAACTCGACCAAATTCATGGTTTTTCTCTTTTCGCAGAAAAAGGATATCTGTATTTTGGCATACGAAAATGGAACAGAGACCACCTTTACCGGATTCCGGAAAAAGCGGATGGGCAAATCCTGAAAATCAACCTGAGTATGAAAACCAACGGAACCTTTCAACTGTCATCCCCTTCGTTGAAAAATTCGTATAGTTTTGCCTCCGAATGGCCCATCCCCGAACCGATGGGCAAAGCTGCCTATTTCCCCCGGAGTTTGTGTGCCGGTATTTCGGGCGAAGGCTGGACAAAACCCTATGGAAAGCTTGACTGGGGCGCCGATTTGGATGGCATTGTCCGTTCGTGTTACCTCGCGGCAGGAAATTAATTTGCGTTCATGTATATAAAAATCACTTAATTAATTTTCCCGGACAACAGGGATAAAAAAATCGATTGACTATGGATTTCCGGGAAAAAGGGAGATCCACATTTTTTAAATTTTTTGAAAATTTTTTATGAAGAAGCATTATTGGATCACCGTAACCGTTTTATTCGTTTTAGCGCACTTTCTCTGTACAGCCCAAATTCAGTTTGAAAAAGGAGCAGCATTCAAAATGCTGAAAGGAAGCCAGGCCGGATCACTGCCGGCAAATTGGATGACCTCCGGATTCGACGACGGTATTTGGCCCGAAGCCCCGGCTCCTTTCCGATACGGCGACGGCTCCGGGGGAACCCTTTTGTCGGATATGCGCAATGGTTATTCAACCCTTTATTTACGTTCACAATTCCGGGTAAGTCACCTCGCCGACCTGAAAACGGTTTCCTTCGATTGTTCTTTTGACGACGGTTTCATCCTGTGGATCAATGGTAAAGAAGCAATCCGGAACAATGCTCCCGAAAACCCAACCTCCGAATCGTATTCCCCCGTAAACCATGAGTGGGATACCCCTTTTGTTTTGGAGTTGTCTGCCGGAGAAATGAATCTGTTGGAAGGCGAAAACCTGCTGGCGGTTCAGGTTTTCAATGCCACCCTGGGAAGTTCCGATTTTTATTTTGATCTGTCGATCGATGCACGGCCTGAACTGCCTATTCTCGATGCAACAGGGAAAGAATTGACCTTTAGCCATACGGCAGGCTTTTGCCCCGAACCCTTCAATCTGGAAATACAATCCGGGGATCCGAATCTCGGGATTGCCTTTACCCTCGACGGAAGCAATCCGCAAACTTCTTCTTCGGTTCAAAGGGGCGGATCAACTGTGACCATCCGGGTCGATCCGGCTTCTTCGGAAGGAAACCGGGGACAAACGCCGGCTTTTGTGGTACGTGCCTCCCTGTGGAAAGAAGGTTTTGCCCCTGCTTTTCCTACTGCTGCCACCTATATTTTTCTGCAAAAGGTTTTTCAGCAAAGCCATCCCGGTGGCGAATGGCCGTCGCGCTCTGTCAACCGCCAACGGATTGATTACGACATGGCAGCCGATGTGGTTGGCAATCCCCAATACCAACCCATGCTCGAACAAGCTTTGCTTGAGATTCCGTCGATTTCGCTGTCGACCGATCTCGAAAATTTGTTTGGCAGCAGCAAGGGAATCTATGTGAATGCCGCCCAAAAAGGTGAGGAATGGGAGCGGGAATGCTCCATCGAACTGATTCATCCTACGGGAAAGGAAGGTTTTCAGGTAAATGCCGGAGTACGGATCCGGGGGGGGAACAGTGCGAAGAATTCGGATAATCCGAAACACGCTTTTCGCTTGTTTTTCCGAGAAGAATATGGGGAAGCCAAACTTCACTACCCCCTTTTTGGATCCCGGGGTGCCGGTGAATTTGACTGCATCGACCTCCGTTGCGAACAAAATTATTCCTGGAGCATGGATGGAGATGCCCAGAACACGATGGTCAAGGATATTTATTGCCGCGATTTGCAGGGACTCATGGGCCACCCTTCGGCAAAGGGCGAAAACTATCATCTATACCTCAACGGAATGTATTGGGGTATTTTTCAAACCGATGAACGACCCGAGGCAAGTTTTGCCGAGAGCTATCTGGGGGGAGATAAGGAAGATTACGACGTGGTGAAAGTGAATACCCAGCCCTGGCCCTATTTCAACGAAGCGACCGACGGAACCCTCGATTCGTGGGACGATCTGTGGAATTTATGCACTCAGGGATTTGCATCGAACGAACGTTATTTTTATCTCGAAGGTAAGAATCCAAACGGCGAGCGCATCCACGATGCCCGTGTGTGGGTCGACATCGACAATTTGATCGACTATCTGCTGATTATTTTTTACAGCGGGAACTTCGACGCCCCGGTTTCGGCCTGGAGCGGGAATGATATGCCCAATAACTTTTTTGCCATCTTCAACAGGGAGAACCGGTCGCAGGGTTTTCGTTTTGTGGCCCACGACTCGGAGCACTGTATGTTTGTAGGGCCCAAATACATCGGTGTCGGACTGGAAGAAAACCGGGTGAATATCGGGTCGAACGGTCAAATGCGGATTACCCGGATGCTCGATTTCAATCCACAGTGGCTGCACCATAAACTTACGTCCAATGCAGAGTACCGGCTGCGTTTTGCCGATCGTGCCAGCCGCTATCTTTCTAAAGGCGGTTTGCTTTCGCCCGATTTGGCCCGTGCCTGTTTTGAAAAAAGAGTGGGGGAGATCGATACCGCCATTGTGGCCGAATCGGCCCGTTGGGGCGATGCCCAAAAAAATTCCTCGCTCACCCGTAACAACCACTGGCTGCCCGAAATACAAAATCTATACGACAACTACTTTCCCTATCGCACATCGATTGTGATCGACCAACTGAAGGCCGAAGGTTTGTATTCCTCCTTAGCTCTGCCCGAAATCAGGGCAAACGGTGCCGAAATACGGCAGCATGTTTTCCTTTTTTCCGGCGGGTTGCCCATCGAAATCCAACGTCCGGGATCGACCGGCGAGCTCATATATTCCCTCGATGGTTCCGATCCGCGACTCCCGGGAGGCAGACTTTCGGAACAAGCCGTGGTTGCCGGATCACAGGTTGCGCTGAACCTTTCTTCTTCCGTGTTGATTCGCGCAAGGATCCGGAGCGGACAGGAATGGGGTCCCGAGCAAAGGGTGTTTTTCCGAAAGGAACAGCAGGATTATTCCTCGTTAAAAGTGACGGAATTGCACTATCATCCCCGAAATTTAATTGACGGGGTCGATACAATTGATCACAAAAACCTTGAATTCATCGAATTAAAAAATACGGGAACCGAAGTGCTCGATTTATCGGGACTCACCCTCGATTCGGCCGTATATTTCCGCTTTCCCGAACAAACCCTGTTGTTTCCGGGTCAATATTATGTTATTGCTTCAAAGCCCAATTCGTTTTTCCTGCGTTATAATCGTTATCCCGAAGGGAATTTTTCGGGGCAGTTCAGCAACGGCAGCGAATGGGTTCTCCTGACCGATGCCAGCGGGAAAGAAATTTTCTCTTTTACCTACTTCGATCGTTCTCCCTGGCCCGAAGAGGCCGACGGGGCAGGTTACTCCCTGGTATCAGCCGAAGAAAATCCGACGGGCGATCCAAACCACCCCGGATACTGGAAGGCCTCGTCGCTGCTTGATGGCTCACCTTTTGAGAGTGAGCGGGAAGCCTTGCTTGCAGAAGAAAAGGTTGCTGCGCCTACCGATTCCGACGTACAGGTATATCCCAATCCTGCATCCCGATATATCCGGGTTTCGGCGGGTTCGTCCTTTCGTGATCAGAATGTACAGGTTTCGTGTTACGATTTGACCGGACGCCGGGTTTTCTGTCGCGTCGTTCCGTCCGGGTCGACCATCGATCTGCAAAGCCTGGCCCTAAACGAACGGATGTATTTGGTGCACATTGTAGCCGGAGGTGAAACCTTTCAACGAAAACTGATTATGCTCCCCGAATAAATGCCCTTTCTCAAACCCTTTTTTGGATGAAAGCGGGATGGGTGAAAAAAATCAGTATTTATTAATTAGATATTTGATATTTAATTACTTCTGATTTTTATCCTTCAACATTTATACCAGTATTTTAAACATTTGGGACTGTTGTTGGCAGGGAAATTCATCTTCTTTACATGGAAAGAAATTCAATCATTTGTTCAAATGCAACAACATGCTCAGGGATTATAAATACAAATCATGGCAAAACCGGATTGTATGTCCGGTATGCAATGCGTTTATCAGTATGAAGGAGTGGGAAGATTATGGGATGCATTTGCACTGTACCGAATATTATCTTTCGGGCCGACATCTCACGGAAGTGCAAAAATGGAAAAACGAGAATATACATCTAATAAAATCTATGATACATGAAATCTAAACGAATGGCGAAAAATCAATTGCTGATTGTTCTGTTTTTTACATTCTGGCTTCCCATTACTGTATTGGGTCAGGTAAAAAATATTACGGGCACGGTAAAAGATGAAAAAGGGGATGTTTTGCCGGGTGTAACCGTGCGGGTTACCGGAACCACCCGCGGGGTGGTGACCGATAACGACGGGCATTACAGCATCGGAGCGGAGCCCAGAGAGTCGCTTTCCTTTTCCTTTATCGGAATGGTGGCTCGGGAGATCCCTGTGAAAAATCAAACGGTGATCGATGTAACCCTGTCGACCGATGTCGAGAACATCGAAGAAGTGGTCGTGGTAGGCTACGGTGTACAGTCGAAGGAGTCGGTGGTTGGGGCCATATCCCAGGTCTCGGGCGAAAAGCTCCAGGCCATGAAAATGGGGGGGAGCCTCGAGAACTCGCTTCAGGGCAGTTTGCCCGGCTTAACGGTTATTTCGACCGACCCCACCCCGGGCGAGGAATCGCTGAATGGGATCACCATGCTGATCCGGGGAAGCTCCTCTCTTGTCAGCAATGCTCCCCTGGTCATTGTCGACGGCGTGGAACGAAGTTTTTCGAACCTTGACCCGAATGAAGTAGCCACCATTTCCATTCTGAAAGATGCTTCGGCAACGGCGGTTTACGGGATCAAAGGCGCCAACGGGGTTATCATTGTTACCACCAAGCGGGGCCGTACCGGCGCTGTTCAACTGGAGCTTTCGGCCGAAGTGTCCCTGAAAGAACCCACCCGGTTGCCCAAGTACCTCAATTCCTACGAAACGTTGCAGCTCCGGAACGAAGCCTACCGCAACGATGGATTATGGAATATGATGGTTTCGGACGAAGTGCTCGAACACTACCGCACGGGTGATTCCCCGTGGCTCTATTCCGATTTCGACTGGATGGGTTTTCTTTTTAAACCCGGATGGGACCAGAATTACAACGTGAATGCCCGGGGCGGAAACGATTTTGTGCAATACTTTGTTTCCCTGGGCTACCTGCACGAGGGCGACATATACACGGTGGGCGATCTGTTTCCTTACAAGTACGACCGCTACAATGCCCACTATTTTCACGATCGCTATAACTTCCGGAACAACCTTGATTTCAATATAAGCAAAACAACAAAATTATCGGTCAATTTGGGTGGAAACATCAAACAATGGGGCCGGCCCTTCGACAATTATACCCAGGAAACCTGGTTCAACCCGGTAACCCTGGTTCCCTATTACCCCGAAGAGGTTTTGGATGAATTCCCCGACGATGTGATTCCCTACAATCAGGACGGGATCCGGATCACCTGTAATCCGCGGTTTAAGAACACCCGCCTCGACTGGCTGGGCGGCCGTGGATTCGAACGCCTGAAAAGCAACGAGCTCAATGCCGATGTCATCCTGGAACAAAAACTCGATTTTCTCACCAAAGGTTTGTCGGTTTCGGGTACGTACTCGTACAACAACTATGCCAGGTATAAGGAAAGTTTTAAAACAGGCCCGGGATTCTACGGCGAAATTTTTGGCTATTATCTGAATCCGGTCGATTCGACCTGGGGACGTTATAATTCCGACGGGAACGAAGATTTTGATACGCCCCAACCCAAACTGATTTCGCACGGCGATGCCCTCGAATCGAATACGCGGAGCTTGTACTATAAGCTGCAGGCCAATTATGCCCGTTCGTTCGGGAACCATAATTTGTCGGCTACTGCCGTTTTCAGTCGGCGTGAGTATACGTCGGGTTCGGCCTTTACCCATTACGAAGAAAACTGGGTGGGAAGGGCAACCTACGATTTAAAAGGGAAATACTTCCTCGAGGCCAGTGTGGCCCATACAGGATCCGAAAATTTTGCCCCGGGTTTGCGCTTTGGTACCTTCCCATCAACGGCAGCCGGGTGGTTGCTCTCGGAAGAAAAAT
>DAIMEA010000235.1:0-6437 GCA_036725585.1 Prolixibacteraceae bacterium
AGCGAAGTTCTTCATCTTCCCCTACAATCTTTATCCCGTTACCCGGTGTTGCAGGAGAAAAAAGCCTTGCCGGCGGGAAGCCGTTTCGAAAATGGCGCAATTGCTCTTCTATCTGTTCTTTGCTAATCCCCTGAAAATCGAGTTGTTCCAGATCTTCTTGTTTGATCATATTGTGTTTTCTTCTCTTCCCAAAAGTAAAAAACTTCGCTTGAATTCAAAATCATCGGGCAATGATTGATTTTTAAAGATATGAACAATCATTTTTACCGAAGGTTCGTATTTTTGCACTCATGAATGAAGCGGATTTATTTTTCCCTTGGGGGCATGCGAAGCGATACAACGATTTTCCCAGCCATTTTCGCCTTCTTTTTTCCGAGCGCATTCAGAAAGTATCGATCGATGCAGGTTTTACCTGCCCCAACCGAGACGGAACAAAAGGATTTGGCGGGTGCATCTATTGCAACAATCGTTCGTTTCAGCCCGATTATTGCCGTGTGGAAACAAGGGTTGCCCGGCAGGTGGAAGAGGGGATTCACTTTTTTGAAAAGAAATATGCCTCGATGAAATACCTGGCCTATTTTCAGGCTTACACCAATACCTATGCGCCAATCGATGTTCTGAAAAAAGTGTACCACGAAGCCCTTCAGCACCCCAAAATTGTCGGACTGGTTGTCGCAACACGCCCCGATTGCCTGTCGGACGAAGTGCTCGACTATCTTCAGTCCTTAGCTGAAAAGCGTTATGTCATGGTCGAACTGGGTATCGAGTCGTGCCATAACGAAACTCTGAAAACCATTCATCGTGGTCATTCGTTCGAAGATTCGGCGAAAGCTCTGGAAATGCTTGCGGAACGACGGATTCATAATTGTGCCCACATGATCCTGGGACTGCCGGGCGAAAACCGGGAACTGATTTTGCAGCAGCCCCGGATTTTGTCGGAATTGCCGGTTGAAAACCTGAAACTGCATCAGCTTCAGATTCTGCACAACACCCCTATGGCCCGGCTCTATGACCGCCACCCCGAACGTTTTGTGTTGTTTCATTCCCCGGATGAATACGTCGAACTAGTAGTCGATTATCTGGAATTGCTTCGTCCGTCGATCATTATCGAACGTTTTGTCAGCCAGTCGCCTGCAAAAATGATCCTGGCCCCGGGATGGGGGATGAAGAATTTCGAATTTGTCGCCAAAGTCGAAAAAAGACTTTCCGAACGCGATACCTTTCAGGGGCAACTTTATAAAAACCCCGGTCAATTTTCCCCGAGTAATTCCTGATAGAAGGGAATAAGCTGGGCGGCCATCTGCATGTGGTCGTCCATACCCGGGTGATAATCACATCCCTGGGGAATCATGTCGTCGAATGCAAAAAGCGCAATCGGCTTGTGACCCGATTCTTCAAAGTGTTTCTGAATGGTTTCCAGGCATTTCTGTAACATTTCTTTCTTTTCGCCGTTCAACATCGGACTGTTCAACAGGGCAATCTGTGTTTCGGGATAATGCGACCAGATTAGTTCGATAAAAGCGATATATCCTGCCATGAAAACATCGGGTTGAAAGGGGAGACGCTCGCTTAAGCCGTCGCCAGCCGAAAGATCGTTGGTTCCCAGGCATATACTGACAATATCGGGGGTGAATACCGAAAAATCCCATTTTTTCGAACTGTCGGTATTGAGGTAGGTATTTTCATATACTTCGGGCATGTTCGGTCCGGTTTCGGTGTTCCATCTCCGGTAAATTCCAATCCCGGAAACCGAACTCAGGAGAACATTAACATCCAGCACTCTTCCTACGATGGGACCATAGGCCCAGTAGGCATTGTGCTGGTCGTACCACTGATTGGTATGACAGGGAATTTCGCTGGTGTCGTTTCCCATTCCACAGGTTATGGAATTGCCAATAAATTCGATGCTTTTCCCGAAAAGTGGTGGCAAATCGACGAGTTGCTCACAAATTACTCCCCCAAAAACGATCGATCCGTTGGCGGCTTCGGTCGATTTGATGATTTTCAGTCGGTGCGTGTCTTTTTCGAAATCGATCGGTACGGAAAAAGAAAGCATCGAATCCCCTTCGATGCGGGTGCGTCCCAAATCTTCGCCATCAAGTTCCAGCGAAAAGAAATTGTGCAACCCGTCGGGATTTTCATTTTTTAAAAAGAACATGCAGGTGTCGCCGGTAAATTGCATCGATACCGACGATGCCGAACCGATCAGCACAACCTCCCGGTCGGACCGGACGTCAATACGACCGGTATACCGAAGTTGCGCATCATCGGGCAGATACTTTTGGGTTTTTACACGGGAACAGCCGGCCAGGGTCAGGCCCAGAAAAATCAGTACGAGGATGGAATGGTGTTTCATAATCCTTTATTATTGGGTGAAGATACATAACATTTTGCGGTAAAAACAGGGCTTAAAGCACTTCAATTTTTAGGCTGTATTTTTCCCGATCGGTTCGGATCCGGAGCACATACAGGCCCCCGGGCAATGATCCGGCCGGAATTTCATAGCTGTTTTGCTGCATCATCCGGAATCCGCGGGTTTGTGCCTGCCCCGTCAGGGAATACACCTGCACATCGCCCGTAAGAGGCGAACCGGTAGCCGTTTTTATCCGAATGCTGCCTGAGGCACGGTCATACCGGGCTATGGGTAGGGTACGGGACCAGTTTTTCACTTCCGAAGCGTTGGTAACCAGTTTTACCGTACCGAAATCATCGGCATTTTTCCAGTGGTCGTTATAGGCTTGTTGCGATACCGCAACCGACCCGATCATGTTGTCGCGTTCGGTTTGCGCCGGGTCGATGTCGGGCTGATCATCGTCGTTGGCGGCCAGCGAAAGCCCCATAATTTTGTCCTTTGTCAGTGTAACCCTAGAATTTTCTTTGTTTTGCGGTGTGTAACTGTCGTTGTATACAATCAGGGAAAATTCATAGGTCCAGGTATGCTCGCTCTGGCGGGCAATGCAAAACGAAGGAAGATGCGACGAGTTGTCGGGATCGGTCCGGGTACTCCAGTTGCTCCCGGCGATGTCGGTAACGAAATATTGGGTGCTGCTTTCGCCAATGCCCGGGATTTTGGCAAACATATGATAGGCAAAGGCATTTTCGGCATTGGTGCCGAGTTGCGATTCGTTGTTGCCGCCTCCGTCAAATACATGGTAACCGCCCGATTTGTTTTCGTCGATGAATACCTCGATCATATCAAAGTTGTAGATATCCGATGTTTGTCCCCGTGCGTATTTGTCCGAAACAACATCGTCGGTAATTTCCACCAAAAAATACAGCAGGTTTTCGGCCGACGACCAGGTTATTTTGTATCGGCCGCTAAAATCGCTTGCATCAAGCGGGGCACTCCAGGGGATCCAAACCTGGTCAATGGCTTGCCATGTTGCTGTTTCCCAGCATGCATCATTGGCTTGTCCGTCGATTACAGGTGGGGTGGCTGTTTCCTTTGCTTCAACAACGGGATCTTGCCCGGCGAGAACCCTGGTGGAAAGGAAAAGGGGGCAAAGTACGATCCATGCAAAAAGAAAAAGGGATTGTGTTTGTTTCATATTCCGGTTGTTTTCGTAGTAAGTTATCGGTTTTCAAAAGTAATGTTTTTCGTTTTTTTACCTAAATTGACGACTTATTTTTATCCATGACCCATGCCGAGAAATCATTTTTTGTTGGGATTCATTCTTTGCTTCTTGCTCCCATTGTCCCTGTTTCCACAAAGCGGAAGCTATTCTTTTCTCGTTGGCGGGCATGCCTACGGCGCCCACAACGGGGTGAACGCCGGGATTCATCCCCCGTTTAAGAAACTACTGTACGAAAATGCCCCATTGGATAGCGGTGTAATCGGACTCTTTCTTACCGGGGACATTATTCGGCAAAGCAATCCAACAAGCTGGCAAACTGCGGAAGAAGAGCTTGCCTTTCTTCCGTATCCTTCATTTTATGTAATGGGAAACCACGACAACAATTCCGAGGGACATTCGGTTTTTGCGGCAAAGCACGGGGGCGCTTTTTATTCTTTTGTTCGTGAAAACGATCTTTTTCTGGTGTTAAACAGTACCGAAACCGACCGCTCCATTTCCCGGGAGCAACTTCTCTTTTTGGAAAACGAGCTCACACATATTCCCCGGGATTCCGGACGTGTGTTCCTTTTCTTTCACGAAGTGCTCTGGAACAGTCATGAAAAGTACAGGGGCGTAAAGAGCAACAGTCGTTCCCGGTATGATGAAATCCGAACGAAAAGCAATTTTTGGCATGAGCTGGTGCCGCTTTTAGCGCCCTATTCCGGTTTATCGTTTTACTTTTTCGCGGGCGATGTGGGTGGAAATACCGATGCTATTGCCCTTTTTTACGATCGCATTGCGAACATGTACTTGTTTGCGTCGGGGATGGGCGAGGTTGCCGATGAAAATTACCTGAAGGTTGAAGTAGCGCCCGATACCGTTGTTGTGAAGGCCATTCCTCTGGATCCTCAGTTCATACTTGATCCCATCTATTATTACAATGTGCCTGATTCGCCAGACGAAATAATGGGTCCCCGTTTGGTTTCTCCGGGCTCGGGCGGAATCGAATATTCGGTCGATCCGGTTTTCAATGCAACAAGTTACCGTTGGCTTTTGCCTGCGAACACTGCCGGATCCAGCCGGGAATCGGGAATCCGGATCGACTTTGGCCCCGGTTATTCTACCGATACGCTTTGGGTATGGGCCGAACGAGAAGGATATGGTGAAAGCGGGCCGGCCTGTTTGCTGATTGAAAGCAAGCCCGATGCGGTTGCCAATGAGCGGTTTCATGAAGAATCTCCGACGGATTTGTTTCTTTTTGCGGTTCACGCGGAACAGCTTATCATCATCCCCAAAAACAACAGGAACCAATCGGCCTACGTCAGGATGTGGGATCACAATGGCAAGCTGTTGGCAAAAAAGCAGATCGATCGGGGATCTTCCGACCCCATACTTGTTCCCAGCCGGCCTCTTTATATTTTGGATGTGACTACCGAAAAGGGCAGGAGCATTTGCCCCTTCGGGATGGTAGGGCCCGGGAGATGATTGTCGATCGAAAAATCGTTTCTCGTTTTTGGGCATTATGCCTGACGTTAAGCCCCATTGTTATCGCCACTCCCTACGTTGGCATTGGTAATTATTCGTCATTTTTTCGGTAGGGAAGCGTGTCAAAAACCTGTCTTAATCCTTGGTTTTGGAAATTGATCCCTTACCGCTCCCTGAGCTTGTCGAAGGGAGAGCCGGAGGGAGAGTATTAATCCTTGTTTTTCTGGAAGTTGGTCCCTGACACACCTATTCCCTTAAAATGCATTTATTCATATATTTATGGCGAAAAATCAGCGGAAAACCGTTTTTCCCTGGTGGCATGCAAGTCATTCAGGAAACAGGGTGTTTTTGTTTTTCTTCCCACGAGGCAGCCGGATGGTTCGATACGTTGATCAGCATGTCATTTTATCTATGTGAGTTTCGTAAATAACTATATTAATGCCGTTTAAAATATTAACAGGCTGAGAAAGTCTGCCAAATAAAGGGGCAAACTGAGCAAATCATCATTTTTCTCCACATTTTTTAGCGAAAACCTTACGGATAATTCCGGTTGGTTTCTTTTCCGGTATTCCGACATACTTTTGGATTTGATGCTTAACGCCGATTTGACCTCGACAGGAATAATCCGACTGTCTTTTTCGAACAAAAATTCAATTTCGGCCTGATTGCCCGAAGTCCAGTAAAAAATATTGTTCCCGAATTGTTGTGTAAGCGATTGCAGTACATAATTTTCGGTCAAAATCCCCTTGAATTCTGTAAAGAGTTTGTCGTCCTGCAGAATGGTCAATGGCGACAAGTGAAGTTGGGTGCGCAACAAACCTGTATCGATCATATACAGTTTAAAAGCTGAACTGTTTTTGTATGCAGCAAGGGGTAAGCGCGGTGTTTGGACTTCAAATATGCGGTTGACCAAGCCGCTGATAGACAGCCACTCGACAGCGTTTTCGTATTCGCGTGCACGGGCATTTTTTTCAAGCAGGGCATATTTAAATTTGCGGTCTTCCTTTGCCAGGTTATCATGAATGTTTTGCCACAAGCGGTGCAGGCGCGGAATATCCTTACTGTCGATGTGTTTTGCAAAGTCAAGGGTATAAGCCGTGATAATTTGCTTGTTGACAGAATCGACATCCTGCCATTTTTTGGTTTCCAAGTATCGTACCACGGTTTCGGGCATCCCTCCGCTACACAAATATACTTTGTATGCCCCGATCAGCTGGCTGTGAAAAATTTCAGGAACCTTTTCACGTGTTTTGGCATGACTGTAATTCTCCAGAAACCTGCTCAAATTAGGGTTGTAAATCGGAAGAAATTCGCTGAAAGAAACTGGGAACAAGGTCAAAAAATCGACATTGCCGACCGGGAACGAAGCGCCTTCCCTTTTAAGCGCCACGCCCAGTA
>DAIMEA010000236.1:0-6436 GCA_036725585.1 Prolixibacteraceae bacterium
CCCCTCCGGGGTCAGATAAACCCTTCGTTTCCTTTTCTTCTCCGCGTGCTCTGCGTTCTCTGGTGTCTGTATAAAACCATCTCCTGATCCCGGAGAGATCCCATGTCGATAGCATGGAAGAAGCGAAGATGCGGTCCGATCCCGGAGGGATCGCATGTCGGTAGCCGGAATGATTCGAGGGCGAGGGTACGACCCCTCCGGGGTCGCATGTCGTTGTTTGCCGTTTTTCTACCGACATTTGACCCCTCCGGGGTCAGATAAACCCTTCGTTTCCTTTTCTTCTCCGCGTGCTCTGCGCTCTCTGGTGTCCACCCCAAAAACCACGGGCCTTACCCTAAAAAAGGCAAGACCCGCACTCACTAAAAACGCCCAACAAATGAGACCGGGAACCTGGTTATTTCCGGTTTTTCCAACTATCCAAGCCTACCTGCCGGAAATAAAACCGTTCCCGCGGAGAAATATCGAAAATTTTTCACTTTCCCTATTCCCGAACCGGCGCTTCGGTCGGGCCCTTTGCCCGTTCTTTATCGCCCCTTGCGTTCAGGTACCCGATTGTAAGGACAGCTACGACCAAAGCCGTAATGATCCATACAATGATGGTTTTTATCGGTGCTTTTTTCTTGTTCATCGCTAATTCATTTCCCTATTTTTCAATTATTCAGCATCGCATATCCGAGAATTGGTTTCGCTTCCGGGCTTTTTCCCTTCTCATCCGGCCCTTTGGAGCCCGACCCGGTCATGGAAAAAGGATGAGAATTCTCAGGGACGAAATTACGATCGTACAGTCCAGAAAAAAGTACGGAAAGTTTTTTCAGGGTGCTTTTTTGTTAATAAATGTTAAACCACAAATCCTGTTTATATAAGCTTTACCCATGGTTACCATAAAATTTATGAGAAGATTTGCTTTAGAAAAACTTAAAGCCCATGTATTCTTATCAATATGTGCATGTTACAACAATCAATCTTTCAGCAAGATATTATTTTGTTCAACTCTCTCAATATGCTCTAAAATTGAGTTGATGCAAGCGCCAAATTCTTTTTCAATTTCATGTTCCCAAAAGCGCATAAGTTTCCATCCACTCTCTATATAATACTTGTTATTCTGTTTATCGCGTTGCATGTTCCTTTCAATTTTAGGAATCCAAAAATCGCGATTTGACTTCAATTTTTGCTTTCTATTCTCCCAATCAAATCCATGCCAAAATTCACCATCAACAAATATGACCAACTTATACTTTGCAATTACAATGTCCGGTGTGCCAGGATATTTTCTTACATTTTTCCTAAAACGTATACCTATATGCCACAGAAATCTTCTTAACTTCACTTCTGCTTTTGTGTCTTTACTGCAAATCTTTCCCATTAAAATTGATCGATCTTTTGTCGTGAAGAAACCGTTTGCTTCACAAAAACGGGGCACAGAGATATTTGATTCCGCATATTTAACCATGTGAATAATTGTTCAAAACATGGAACTAAATTTCTTGTTTTTTTGAAATAAAAACAATTTATTTGTAACCATGTATAACCTTGTATAATATGGTTACAAATATGAAAGAGTTTTATACTTTGTCTGAAATTGCAGATTTATTATCGGTCAGTAAGGAAACACTAAGACGTTGGGATCGAAACGGAAAGCTTACTGCAGTCAGAGAACCAATCAACAACTATAGGGTCTACAGAAAAGACCAATTAAAAATTTTTGATGAACTTGATTTTCTCTTTCACTCAGATGATAACTCAAATCATTGCAAACCCCTAAAAGATTATTTCGCACTTGAGTTGTTCGCAGGAGCTGGCGGACTAGCCGTCGGTTTGGAACAAGCAGGCCTAAAATGCCTTGCCCTTAACGAAATTGATCATTGGGCAGCTGAAACGTTAAAAATCAATCGCCCAGATTGGAATGTTATTGAAGATGATGTGAGAAATGTTACATTTATGAATCTGAAAGGAAAAGTTGATGTCGTTACTGGAGGTTTTCCTTGCCAGGCCTTTAGTTATGCAGGAAAAAAATTGGGACTCAATGATGCACGGGGCACACTGTTCTACGAATTTGCAAGAGTTGTGCAAGAAACAATGCCGCCAATATGCATTGGAGAAAACGTCAGGGGCTTGTTGAAACATGACAATGGAAGAACAATCCAAGGAATGATCTCTATTTTGGATGAAATTGGATATCAGGTATTACCCCCCAGACTATTGAAAGCAATTTTTTATAAAGTACCTCAAAAAAGAGAAAGAATCCTTATCGTAGGAATTCGAAAAGATATCAATAGTGAATATTATGAATTCCCAAAACCTTATAAAAAAATATTCAATCTGAAAGATGCATTAAAAAAGGGCGAATTGTACCCAACAGATGTTCTTCCTTCCGTAGGACAAAACTACCCAAATTCCAAAAAAGAAGTTATGAAGCTCGTCCCAGAAGGTGGATATTGGAGGGACCTACCCATTGAAATCCAAAAAAAATATATGGGTGGTAGCTTTTTTTTAGGTGGAGGAAAAACAGGTATGGCCCGAAGAATGAGCTGGAACGAACCAAGCTTAACTTTAACTTGCAGCCCGGCACAAAAACAAACAGAAAGATGCCATCCAGATGAAACACGTCCATTTACCATTAGAGAATATGCCCGCATACAAACATTTCCTGATAATTGGAAATTTGCCGGATCTGTCTCGCAACAATACAAACAAATTGGTAATGCTGTACCAGTTAACATGGCAAAAGAAATTGGTTATTCCATCATTGGATTTTTAAATAGGTATAATTCAAAGCTTTTATAAAAAATCTCATTTTCCTATGTAAAATATTGCTTACTTTTATGGCATAATGTCGATAAAATTCAAAATCAATGCCATACCTTAATTGGATTTCAGACACAAACCTCAAAAATGAAGTAAATAATTTATTATCAATTGCTAAAAATGCCCAAAGGACTGCCTTTTCTGAGTTTGGGAAAAATATAATTGACCCATTTGCTGCACTTTTTGAAATGTCGGGTTTTGAAATTGAATTTCAAACATGGCTAAAGAGCGAAACTTCAAGACAAGCGCAAAAAACATTACAAAACCATGTTGGCGATTTTCACCAAAATATTCTGGGTTATTCTTCTGAATGGACAAACATGAAGATTGGCAATGTAATTGATCTTGTATCCGAAAAGAAAAAAATGATTGCTGAGATTAAAAATAAATTCAACACAATCTCAGGTGGAAAACTTTCTGATTTATATTATTCATTAGACAAATTGATTAGCCCGAAATTAAGTATATACAAGGGATATACTGCTTTTTATGTTGCAATTATTCCCCAAAAAGGGAAACGTTATAATATACCATTTACACCATCTGATAAAGAAAAGGGAGAAAAATGCCCCAAAAATGAAAATATCCGTGCTATTGACGGAGCAAGTTTTTATAGTTTGGCAACTGGATCAGATACAGCCCTGGAAGATCTTTTTGATGTACTCCCAGATGTTATTAACGAATGCCATACTGGAAATTATCAATTTAAAGATCAGAAAAAATTGAAAGAGTTTTTCATTTCTGCATACCATAAATATTGAAGTTCTCTTCATGTTGTTCCAAAAAATTCATTTTTTGTTATCGTTCTGAAAATTTGAATTGATCACTGCCCCTCGAACCCGCTGATATCCCACTTCCCATTCATGTTCTTCAGCGCGTCGGGATTCAATTTCAGGTAATTGGGCACCACGTTCTTCACACCAATCCCGCGGGTGGGTTTTCCGTTCAGGACTTCGGCGGCCAGCTTTCCGGCGGTTTTGCCCACCTCATAATATTCGGCGCCCAGGGCAAACAGAACATTGCCATAAACATTGTAGGGATTGTTGGTGAAAACCGGGAGTTTCGCTTTGGTTGCAGCAGTGAAAACCTGGTCGATGCCGGTCTCCACCACGTTGTCGCCCCCCACCCAAAGGGCATCGACTCCCCGCAGGGTTAAGCCGATGGCCGACTCGAGGATCTGGGTCGAGGTTTCGATGCCCGACTCCAGCAATTCGATCCCCAATTCTTTGCACTTTTTCCGGGCGAGTTTCACACAGGCTTCCGAACAGAATTCGCTGGTGCACCATACTACGCCCACCTTTTTCAGGTCGGGGTTCATCTTTCTGGCTATTTCAAAAGTTTCTTCCACCGGCTGAAAAGTGCCAATACCGACCAGGTGCGGAGGATGCTGGTGGGGTTCGGGACCGGTGATCCCCACGCCCGCGCTGTAGGGATCGGTCACGGTACAGAAAACGTGCATTACCTTGCCTTCTTTGTTGGCATTGGCCATGGTTTGCAGGGCCGGGGTGCTGGCCGTGATCACCATGTCGAAACGGCTGTGGACGATGTTTTGGGCAATGGTGTTGGCAGTGGGCATATCCCCTTCGGCGCTGAAGCGTTTGATGGTGCAGTTTTTCCCATCAACAAATCCCATTTCGGCCAATCCGTCGATAATGCCTTTTTCCGACTGGTCGAGCGCAAGTCGGGAAGCCATCTTGAAAACAGCGATGGAAATCGTCTTTTCCTTATCTGCTTTTTTCCGGTTTCCCAGGTCGAGCAACAGCAGAATGGAAGCGGTAAGGAAAAGCGCCAGAAAAGCCCGAAGAATTTTATTGAATTTCATTCCCCTTTCGTTTAAATATACACTTCATCGATCAACGCGGCAACAGCCGGATCGATCAGATCTTTTTGCCTCAGTTCATCGAAGAGGGTAAGCAGGTCGTTCACTTTCAGGCGTGTTTTTTCTTCGCCGCGAAAATCATACGCCACTTTTCCCTGGTGCATCATGATGATCCGGTCGCCGAGATTTACGGCCTGCTGCATGGAGTGGGTCACCATCAGCGTGGTTAACTGGTCGCGGGATATTACCTGCTGGGTCAGGTCGATCACCTTGGCGGCCGTTTTCGGGTCGAGCGCGGCGGTGTGTTCGTCGAGCAGCAGAAGCTTCGGCTTCAGGGCTGTGGCCATCAGCAGGGTCAGGGCCTGGCGTTGTCCGCCCGACAATTTCCCGATGGGGTTTTCGAGCCGGTCCTCCAAACCCATGTTCAGGGGTTTCACCATCTTTTTGAAATCCTCGATCACGGCGTGGGGCAAGCCCCATCCCAGTCCCCGCTTTTTCCCCCGTTTAAGTGCCAGGGCCAGGTTTTCCTGGATCGACATATTGGGGGCGGTTCCGCTAAAGGGATTTTGAAATACCCGCCCGATGTACTTCGCTCTTTTGTGCTCGCTCCAGCGGGTGATATCCACTCCGTCGAGGGTGATGCTCCCCGAATCGACCAGAAAGGTGCCGGCAACCGCATTCAGGGTGGTCGATTTCCCGGAGCCATTGGTTCCCAGCACACACACAAAACTTCCTTCTTCAATTTCGAGGCGCACGCTCTGAAGGGCTTTTACTTCGTTGGCCGTACCCGGGTTAAAGGTTTTGACAATGTTTTCGATCTTAAGCATGAGCGTTACGTTTAAAGGATATTTTCTTCCTGTTTTTCATCAGCCCGGGTAAAATGAGGGCCACAAAGACAAAGAGCGCGGTGATAATCTTCAAATCGTTCGGGTTCAAACCCCAGCGCAGGGCAATAGCCACGAGCAGCCGGAACAACACCGACCCGATTACGGCCCCGGCAATGACAAATCCCAGGCTGTTGTCGTTGATGATGGCTTCGCCGATGATCACGCTGGCCAAACCCCACACCATCATCCCGATTCCCATCTGCACATCGGCAAAACCCTGGTATTGGGCCAGCAAGGCGCCCGACAGGGCGATAAAACCGTTTGAAAGAGCAACACCGATGATGATCATGGCCTTGGTATTTACCCCCAGTGCACGGATCATCTGGTCGTTATCGCCTGTTGCCCGCATGGCGGTGCCGATGTTGGTGCGGAAAAACCACCAGAGCAACACACAAAAGAAGACAATGGCGAGGAAACAGAAAAGCAGGATCCAAAGATCCTTGGCAGCTACTTCCCAACCGATGAGGAAGGTTTTTGTATCCGGTCCCGAAAGGGAAGCCGACAAGTTCTCGATCCAGGTGAACACCGTTGTTTCACTCAGCAGGGGCATATTGCTTTTCCCCATCACGTGCAGATTCACCGAATAGAGCGCGGTCATAACCAGGATTCCGGCCAAAAGCGGATTGATTTTAAACCGGGTGTGGATGATCCCGGTTACCGCTCCTGCGGCCATCCCGGCAATAAAGGCAACCAGGCTCGACAAAAGGGGATTGACTCCGGCAACAATCAGCGAGGCAGCCGTAGCCGCGCCAAAGGTAAACGATCCTTCGGCCGTGATATCGGGAAAGTCAAACACCCGAAAACTGATGAAAATCCCGAGCGCCAGCAAGGCCAGGATTAATCCTATGGTAAACGATCCGATGAGTAACGACATAGTCTTCTATTTTTGGATTATACGTTTTTGAATTTTTGTCCTCGTCCCATT
>DAIMEA010000237.1:0-6419 GCA_036725585.1 Prolixibacteraceae bacterium
CCCTGCTTGCCCAGGTTTTGGGAAACATCACCGTTACCATCGGATCCGATCCGGGAACAGCCCGCCACATCGAAACCCTGGGCGCAAACCACATTGTCACTAAAAATGCGGATATTGTTGTCGATAAAGAAAACAAAATTGTAACCTCGCCCTGTTACATGCTCGATTCGCCCATCCGAATCGTTGCCAAAGGAGCCAAAAAAACAATAAAAGCGCTTATTAAACTTATGGATTAAAATATGAACAAACGAACACTACTTATTTTGCTGCTGTTGGGTGGCATGTATGCGTATTCCCAAAACAATTTTTGGGAAAATCCGGCCCTTGTCGATGAAGGGAAAGAACCTGCACGGACTTATTTTATCCCCCACAACACGGTGGATGAATGGAAAGGCAACGATTTGAACACAAGTCGGAATATTCAGATGCTGAACGGGACCTGGAAATTTCACTTTGCCGAAAAGGTGGCCGACCGCCCGATCCTTTTCTTTGATCCCTCCCTAAACGACGAATCGTGGAGCGACATTCAGGTTCCCGGAAGTTGGGAAATGCAGGGCTTCGGGGTCCCGGTATATACCAACGTCTCCTATGTATTCCCCAAAAATCCGCCTTTTGTCGACAACAACGACCTGCCCATCGGCACCTATCGTAAAGTGTTCACACTCGACGAGCAACTCTCGGGAAAAGAAATCATCCTGCATTGCGGCTCCATTTCCGGGGCGGCCACCTTTTATGTTAATGGTCGGCGAGTGGGTTATTCAAAAGTGGCCAAGGTACCGGCCGAATTCAACATCACCCCCTTCCTGAAATCGGGTGAAAACCTGTTAGCCGTGCAGATTTTCAAATGGAGCGATGCCTCTTATCTCGAGGACCAGGATTTCTGGCGGCTGGCCGGGTTCGAACGCGATGTGTTTCTGATCGGCCGCCCCAGGGTATCGATCGAAGATTTTTGTGTTTTGGGCGACCTGGATGCAGCGTACCAAAACGGGGTTCTTTCGGTGGATATCGACGTACGGAATTTTGCTTCGGATCAGGCCGGAAAACATTCGCTTGTTATTAACCTGACCGATCCCCGGAAGGAAAAGGTTTTTTCGAAAACATTGCCGATCAAGTCCATCAGGGCCAAAGAAATCCAAAGCATTTCGCTGGCCCAAAAAATTACCCGTCCCGAAAAATGGAGCGCCGAACATCCCGCATTGTATACTCTGACCATCGAACTGAAAGATGGCACCGGGCAAGTTCTTGAAGTTGCCGGCTGCCAAACCGGGTTCCGGAAAATGGAAATCCAAAACAAACAGTTGCTTATCAACGGCCAAGCCATCATCATCCGGGGGACCAACCTGCACGAGCATCATGAAAAATTCGGGCATCATGTCGATCGGGAAACCCGTTTAAACGACATCCGCCTGATGAAACAATACAACCTGAATGCCGTTCGTACGAGCCATTACCCACAAGCGCCCGAATTCTACGAGCTTTGCGACCAATACGGAATATATGTTGTTGATGAAACCAATATGGAAGCCCACGGCCTCGACGGAATGCCCAAAGACCTGCACCCTTCGAACCGCGAAGATTGGAAAGGACAACACCTCGACCGCACCATACGCATGTTTGAGCGCGACAAAAACCACCCCTGCGTGGTTGTCTGGTCGCTGGGAAATGAAAGCGATTTTGGCACCAATTACGAAGCCACCTACAACTGGCTGAAGAGTAACGACAAAGCAAAACGCCCCGTACAATTCGAACGGGCCTACGGTAATGCCTTTACCGACATTATGTGCCCCATGTACAGTAAACCGCATGATATTGAACGATATGCCCAAAATGAAAACAGTACGAAACCGTTCATCCTGTGCGAATATGCCCACTCGATGGGGAACAGTACCGGCAATTTCCAGGAATACTGGGACATCATCATGAAATACCCGATTCTTCAGGGGGGATTCATCTGGGACTGGGTCGACCAGGGACTGGAAGCCCATAATTTTGAAGGAAAAAAGTACTGGATCTATGGCGGCGACCTCGGAGGCTACCGTTGGACCCACGATGAAAACTTTTGCAACAATGGTTTGGTCAACCCCAACCGGGCGCCACATCCGGCCCTGAATGAGGTGAAAAAAGTGTATCAGCCCATTTGGTTTCAGGCAGTCGACCTGGAAAAAGGAATCATCAAAATAATAAACAACCATCTTTTTACGGATCTTCAAGCCTACGACTATTTCTGGATACTATCCGAGAACGGGAAGGAGATTGCCCGGGGTCCTTTTGCGGTTACGGGCAAACCCATGGAAACGACCGAAGTGACCCTGCCTATTCCGAAAATTATCGATCAACCCGGTCGTGAATTTTTTCTTGTTGTTGAAGCCCGTCAGCAAAAAGCTTCCGACCTGATCGAGAAAGGGTACGTAATTGCGAACGAACAATTTGCCTTTCCCCAAAACCATTTCTTTACCGACAAAACCCTCGGCGGAACGCTCCAGATCAACCGTACAGATAGGGAACTCCGATTTGTAAGCGGGGAAACCGAAGGAAGAATCGATCTTCGTTCAGGCCGGCTTACACGCTACATCCATAAGGGAAAGTGGCTGGTTATTGATCCCCTGCGACCTAATTTCTGGCGAGCGCCCATCGATAATGATTTTGGAAACCGGATGCCGTTCCGGCTCAATTTGTGGCGCACGGCCGATTACAACATGGTTAGCGAATCGGTCGATGTGAATGAGCAAAACAACGAAGGCATCGTTGTTATTGCCCGATACCGGATTTTGGACAACACCCATTTTTATACCCTTACCTACAACATCCGGAACGATGCTTCGGTGCAAATCACTGCCAGCATCGACATGGGCGACCTAAACCTGCCGGAACTACCGCGGTTCGGGATGAAAATGCAACTTCCGGTTGAATTCGATCGGGTTAGCTATTATGGAAGGGGACCCTGGGAAAATTACAGCGACCGGAAAACGTCTGCTTTCATCGGCCTGTATCAATCTTCCGTCGATGATCTGAATTTCGATTACTCACGCCCCCAGGAAAACGGGTACCGCACCGATGTGCGTAGCGTTGCTTTTACCGATGCCGCGGGGAACGGATTGCTGGTGGAAGGAGCAAACGGGCCGATTTGCTTTAATGCCCGCAACAACTCCGATGAGGATCTGGATCCCGGGTTGACCAAAAAACAGCAACACCCGATTGATGTACACAAAAGAAACCGTCTATTTGTCAACATCGATTACGGGCAAATGGGAGTGGGTGGCAACGACAGTTGGGGCGCCTACCCCCTGGATCCCTACCGCCTGACCGGGAAAACGTATTCCTATTCGTTTACGATCCGGCCGGTGTACGAATAGTGTTGTAGTCGATATAATACAATACCTTTAACGACAAGCTGTTGGTCTGAGCTACCTGAAACATTTCGTTCAGGTTTGGGAAAAAGGCCTGCCCGATTTTGTCGTTCTCCGAATAAAGCGAATTTTTCCAAGCCAGGGAAAGTTCGCTTCCGGGGGCAAATTCCCATTTAAAGGTCATGTCGATGTTGAAGGCATTGTAATTGACATTGGCTTCGGAGGGATTGCCCGGTTCGGGCGTCAATGAACCGTCGGCATTCAGGAAAAACAATTGGTTGTATTCGGCCCACGACCAGTAGTGACGCGCACGAAAGTCGACCGCCATTTTTGTGTTGAAATTATACCCGGTTGAGAACGTATTGACCAGGGTATGCCGGTTGTAATTTCCAAACCAAACTCTTTGTTCGTCCTCGTGCCGGACGTATCCCCGGTAATTTCGTTCCTGGTTGGTGGAAATATTGTAGATCATCCAAAAACGGGGGCTTGCTTTCCACCATAAATTGGCATACGACCAGTATCCATACATTTCGGGGTCGTTGGCAGCACGGTTTCCCCCATAATTACAGGAAAACGACAGCTTTTTATTCGCATCCGTCTCAAAATTGAACTCGCCCATCCAGTGTTGGGGGATTTTATAAAAACGGTTGTTCACACGCGTTTCGAAATAATCGTTGATGGAGAAATTATAACCCACGAAGCCCCCTACCCACATTTCGTTTTTAAACCGGGCCGACGACCAGATCCAGGCTTCGTTCGAAATGTGTTTTCCGGGATTGAAGAGCCGTGTGTTTTCCAGTTCTGCTTCGGCATACCAGCTTTTTAAAATCCAGAATGGTTCATTAATATTGTACGTCAGGTTCAACTGGTTATCCATATCGTTGTTACGCTGCAGGTAGCCCATATCGTTTGGGTCGTAAGTATCGCTGCTGGTTTCGTGCTTCGCCGAAAACCTGAATTTTCCTTTGACCTTTCGTACTTCCATCCGGTAGTGGTAGCCCGTTTTTTGTTCGGCTGTCGATTTGTAGCTCAAAGCTCCCGAGCCCGAAAGCTGATAGGTTTGTTGTTTGTTTTTTAGCTGGAACTCGGTGCCGGTAACATTGGCCATATATGGATTTCCAATCAGGGAAAGATTGGTGTTGATCAAACTCAGGTAGGAGTTGTTCGTGAGCGCTTTTTCGACCACTGTGACGTTGTAATTGGTGAATTCCTGGGTGACGATCTTCCGGGTTTCTCCTGTAAGGGTATCGTATACCAGGGCTTCACCGGCCAGGGTCATGGCATTTAAGAAGCCAATGCCCCAGCCCTTTTTGTCGCGGCCCGATATTTTGGTCGCGTTGATCAGCTGGGTTTCGGTGGGGTTATAGCTTGCCACCTCGTTTTCGTTCAATTTCCCGGAAAGGTCGCTAAATTTAGGTTTCCCCCCGATACGGCGGGAATAAAAGATCCCGGCCCGTTCAAACAATTCAACCCCTTCGACAAAAAATTGCCGTTTTTCGTCGTAATAAATTTCATAGGGACTAAGATTCAGCTGCTGGTCGTCCGACTGGATCTGCCCGAAGTCGGGGATCAGCATCATATCGAGGGTATGGCTTTCGCTAATTCCGTACTTGATGTCCATCCCCCCTTTAAAGTAGGGAACGGGATCGTGGCCGGACTGTTGCTCCACGTAGCCGGCAACGTAGGGGGTAACCGACAAGCGGACGGGTGATTTTATGTCTTTTAATCCATGAAGCTCACCGCTTTGCTGGATGAATCCCGCCACTTCAACATCGACAAAATTCCAGCAATTATTGGAGTTATAGCGACGTAAGCGCCGGAAGAAATTCAAGCCCCAAACCGGCTCTTCTTTTACCGGAAAACGCAGGGCCGAATAGGGGATCCGTATTTCGACATTCCAGCCCTTTTCGTGAATCCGGGTGGCGCTTTGCCAAACCGCGTCCCAACTGGAATCTTCATTATCGTATCCGTCGCGTTTCACGGCTTTAAGGTCGGTTTGGCTGTTGGCGGGGGTCACCAGGAATTCATATCCCGTCAGCCCTTCGTTGTTCGGGTCGAGGAATACATCAAAATAATCCGACATACCAATGTTATCGCGGGTTGTGATGTAGCTTCGGATGCTGTCGGGGTTATCGTACAACAAAGCGCCGATATACAGGGCGTTGTCGTCGTAAAAAATGTAGACTTCCGTGGGTTGATACGAGGGTTGCCCGTTGTAGGGATTGAGCTGCATAAAATCGCGTGCCGTGTCAGCCCGGGCATAAACCGCCTCGTCGAGTTTCCCGTCTATTTTCAGCGCCTGATCGATTCGCAGCGCCGTTAGCTTTTTTCGTTCATGAACCTGACCATGTAAAAGAGGCTGAGTTAAAAACAAAAAAATGAAAAGAAATAATGTACGTATTCCCATCCTGAATTTTTTCTGTGTAATAAGACGACAATTAAAGCAAGTTGTTACACTTACAGGAAGGACAAATTATTATATTATTATTTCTGCCTTTTTTATTATCTATTGATGTTCCACCTTCTTCAAAAGATTATTCTTTCATTTCATTTATTATCGGTATCGTAAAATAAAATGTTGAGCCTTTTCCTTCTTCGCTTTCCACCCAAATTTTTCCACCCAGCATTTCAACGTATGATTTTGCAATTGCCAAACCTAATCCGGAACCTTCGAATACCCGTCTATCATCAATATCGGCTTGTTCAAAGCGATTGAAAATGGCTTTTTGTTTGTGTTTTGGAATTCCAATTCCGCTGTCATTTATGCAAAATTCAATATCTGGTTCTTTAATTTGGCAACTGATTGAAATCGTTCCGTCCGTTGTATACTTAATAGCATTTTTAATAAGATTTGTAAGAATGGAATCCAGTTTATTCTGGTCGGCAATAAAGTTACTCGCATCTTTCGGAAGTAACTTTTCAAAAATAATTTCCAGTCCTTTACCCTTTGCTTCCGGTGCAAAGAATTGAATTAATTCTTCAATCCGGTTATTTAAATCAATTATCTCATACCTGAGTTCTACCAGTCCGGCTTCTATTTTAGAAATTTCAACAATATCGTTAACCGTATTT
>DAIMEA010000238.1:0-6415 GCA_036725585.1 Prolixibacteraceae bacterium
AGCTGGGTTACGTGCTTGTGATGGGAATGGTGTTGTATGTGCTGACCTTAATTGTACGAATTGGTCTCGGATGGATCCGGATTCTGCGAAAAAAATGAGACAAGCCTAAACGCTTACGTCTTTCAGTGCCTCTTGAAGCGTGGGAAATTGGAAGTGAAAAGAACGTTCGGTCAAACGCCGGGGGACACAGGAAGTGCTGTTGAGCAGCACCGCCGCGGCTTTGCCCAATAATAGCCGCAATGTCCAGGAAGGAACAATCCAAAAAGCCGGACGTTTGAGCACTTGGGCTAAGATCCGGGTTAATTCGCGGTTGGTAACCGGTTCGGAGGCCACTAAATTGAAAACGCCGGAAGCCTGTTCATCATCCATAAAAAACTGAATCGCCGCCAACAGGTCGCCAATGTGGATGAAGGATACCTTCTGCTTTCCCGATCCCAGCCGGCCACCCAATCCCATGCGGAAAAGCGGGACCAGTTTCTTCACAAAACCCCCCTCGCGCGACAGCACAATGCTCAGGCGGGCAAGGACCAGCCGGACAGAAGGATGATGGAGTTGCTTTGCCGTGTTCTCCCATTTTTCCACTACTTCCGCCAGAAAATCATTCCCCTTTTCCTTACTGTATTCATCGTACACCCACTGGTTATCATTGGGATAAATACCGGTTGCCGAAGCCGAAACCAACAGTTTTGGAGCGGAATCATCCGACAATGCATTTAGGATTTCGACCAGTTTCCGGGTGGTACCGATCCGGCTTTCCAGGATCCTTTCCCGGTTTTTTCGTGTCCATCGGCTCAGAATCGGGTAACCGGCCAGGTTGATCACTACATCCGATTCGGAGACGGTTCGGGACCATTCCTGTTGGGTACCGTTTCTCTTCAGCACGCTGCATTCGACGCCTGGTTTCGAAAAATAGGCGATAAGCGATTGGCCGATCATTCCTCCGGCTCCGGTAAGGGCGATTTTCATATCCTGATATGTTAGGGAAAGCAAGATACTTTTTTTTTCGTTCCGGGCATTTTTCCTGTTAAGAAAAATACAGGCATCTCTTTTATCCTAAGGGCGAAAACTCAATTTTTGTTTGAAGCGAACGATTCGATTACCGGAAGCTGATGGAAGATTTTTTCACGATTAGGAATTCAGGGATGCAGCATAAAGGGAAAGGATGGGATAGGCTCCCACCCAAACGGTTGTTCATTCCTTTTTATTCATACCTTAATGCCACCACCGGGTTCCTCGTTGCCGCCCTCCAGCTCTGCCAACTCACCGTCAGCAATGCAATTCCCAGTGCCAGTATACCCGCCAGGGCAAAAATCCACCAGCTCAGCGAGGTTTTGTAGGCAAAGTTTTCGAGCCATTTGTGCATGGCGTAATACGCAATGGGTGTAGCAATTACAAAGGCAATGGCTACCCATTTAACAAAGTCTTTGTTGAGCATAAACACTATTTCAGCTATCGTAGCTCCGTTGATCTTTCGAATCCCAATTTCCTTTATCTTTTGGGTCAGGCTGAGGGTGACAAAACCAAAGAGTCCCATAAATGCCAGCACAAGGGCGATCCCCGAAAAAAAGCGAATGATTTTGGCTTGCTGGAGATCGTTTTTGTAAAAAGCAGCGATACGGTCGGTAAGCAGTTCATCTTCGTAAAAAAATCCGGGTTCCCTTTTTTTGATAATCCTTTCAATCTCTTCGGATACAATAGTATTTTCACCATTGGTTTTGATGAGCAGGTTGGTGAAACCCGTTGATTGGGGAATGATAAAAAGGGGCCTGATGGCTTCGTGTACCGATTTGTTGTGAAAATCGTTCACAATACCCAATATGTTAAAATGGAAAAGTTTTTCTCCAGCTTTCACGTCATACTTCTTTGCGGCTGCTTCGTTAATCAATATGTTTTCCATACTATTTGCAGTCGATTCGGAAAAGGAAATTCCTTCAACAACAGGTATCTGCAGTAGGTCGGTGTTCCCATAGGCCAAAAAGATCGCTTCCTGTTCGATGCTCTTTCCGGAAAGGGGATCCTTAAACGATGCAAAGAGAATGTTGTCGTTGGGAGGAAGAAAATAGGTTGTGGGCTGGCATTCCACAACACGAGGAAGCTTTTTTATCTCGTTGATAAGGGACAGGTATTGTTTTTTAATTGTTTCGGTTGCAAGGTTTATCACCAGGGTGTTTTCGGTTTTGAATCCCATGTCTTTCTTCATCGAATAATTCATTTGTTGTTGCATCACCATTGTGCAGATGAAAAGCAGGATGAAGACGAAAAACTGGGCAACAATCAGGCTGCTTTTTTGTATTGTTTTTTTTCCTCGTGTTTTTATGCTCTTTTGAAACAAATTTGCCGGACTGGTTTTAATCGCTGCGATACTCAGACATGTTCCTGCCAGAATTGCTGTCGAAGCCGTGATCAGTAAGAGTGACACAAGGTATCTGCCATTAAAAAACAAGCCAAATTCAAGCTCTTTCCCAAAATAATTGTTGAAAAGCGGCAGGGATAGTTGAGTAAAAAGAAAGGCCGGGACCAGGCTGGCGAACGATATCAGAAACGACTTTAAAAGGATGATTGTTACAAGTTGTTTGCCCGATGCACCATTTACCTTGCGGCAGGCAATCTCCGTGAGCGATTGCTCTTGCTCGGCGCTCGAAATGAGTATAAAATTCAAACACGCAACCAGAAGGATCAGGATCCCGATGGAGAGGAAAATCCGAAGTGAACTAAATTTGCTTACTTCCAGCGAATGAATGTTTTCCAGACCGGCAGAATGAAGATACATGTCGGTATAGGGCTGAAGAAAAATTCCTCCATCTTTTATATCCTCGCGATGTTGCAAAAATACTTCCGTACATTTTTTTTCAATGGCCGCAACATTCGATTTTTTGTTTAGCAGAACAAAGGTGGTAAAATCGTTGTGTCGACTCCAATCGTTTTGAAAATCATAGGTTTGTTTTTCTGTTTCGAGCCCCAGCGAATATTCAAGATCACGGAACTGGGCCATTTCTACCGAAATATCACAAATAAAATCGGCCTGAAACGAAGAGTAGCTTGGCAGATGCTTAAATACTCCCGAAACATGCATCGCTTCTTTCTCGTTTGCTATGAAAAATTCAAGGGTTTCTCCAAGTGGATTTGCAGAACCAAAAAACTGTCTGGCCATCCTGTCGGAAATCAAAAGGTTTCCGGGACCGAAAAAATTGGGTTTTGGCGGGCCCAGTACCATTTCAATGTCAAGCATATTGAACAGGGAGGCATCGACTGCCATAAACGACATAATGGGGTAGTTTTCGTTGTTCCGGGACAAAATCACGGTATATATGTCCGATACATTTGCGATCCGGCATACGTCCTCTATTTCGGGTATACTTTCCTTAAAAGCTTCGCCCATAGCATAGTAGGAAGTGCATCTTTTTCCTTCAATCACCCGGTAAATCCGATCGGTTTTGGTATGGAACCGGTCATAGGAAAACTCATGGAGCAGAAAAGTGGTCAAAAGGATTACAGTCCCCAGTCCGATACCCAGCCCCAGTATGTTTATAACCGTCAGTAGCTTTTTCCGGGAAAGCGACCGGACGATCTGTTTTACGTCCGAAAAGTGGATCCATGCATTCATAAAACGTATTATTTGTTCCTTTTGCCGAAGTAATCGGTCTTTACATCTTATTCGTATTTTAATGCTTCGACCGGATTTCGTGAAGCCGCTTTCCACGATTGCAGGGATACCGTTAACAACGCAATGCTTCCAACCATAATTCCGGCAAAAACAAAGGCCAGCCAACTGATATTGGTTTTATTCTCTATGCCCTTTAACAGGCTCGCAACGATATACCAGGCAACGGGGCAGGCGATGATGTACGCAAGGATCAGGTATTTCAGAAAGTGGGTATTGAGCATGAGAATGATTTCGCTGCTTCGTGCCCCGTTCACTTTCCGGATGCCAATTTCCTTAATACGGGCTTGAAGGGACTGAAAGGTAAGGGCAATCAACCCGATTAAAGCTAAGAAAATTGATGCTGCGCTGGCAAAGCGGAATGTTTGGTCAATTTGTTTTATTTCGTTAATGTATCCCTGGACTTCGGCCTGGGTATAGCTGTATTCAAAAGGCGAATCCGGTGAAATGTTTTTTATCGCTTTCTCAATCCGTTTGATGCTTTGATCCATATCGACAGACAGAAGGCTTACAAAAAGAAATTTCGTAAAACCCTGATTTTGCGGATGAGCAGATAAAACCATCGGTTTTACTTTGTTGAAGATGTAGTTATTCTGAAAATCCTTCACAACGCCAACGATTGTGTTTTGTTTGCCCCAGAAATGTACCTGTTTTCCCAACGGATTGCTGAAACCCAGTTTCTGTGCCGCTGCTTCATTGATGATCAATCCTTTTTGTTCTTCGGGTCGGGAGTCGGTGAATTCATTTCCCCGCGCCATTTGCATCTCGAAAGTTTGTGTGTACCCCTCGGAAACAATGATGAAGCCAAACGATTCATCGTGCGCAACGCCGTTATCGTCGGTCCATTTTACTCCCGAATTATTGGGCGACCCGACAGGCATGGCCGAGGCCATCGACAGATTTTTGACTGTGGCAATTTGCTTGAGTTCATCTTTCAGTTCGGAGAATTTTGTTTTCAATTCATGTGTGAGCGGTATTTGTATTACCCTTTCGTTGTTAAGTCCCAGGGGGATGTTTTCCATAAAACGGTACTGCCGGTTGGTCATAAAGGTTAAAATGATCAGTAGAATGGAGATAACAAACTGGGTTGTTATGATGATGTTTTTTCCGTTGAGGGCATACGCTTGTCCCTTGTTTTTGTTGAACAGGGTAAGGGGGCGTACCCCGGCAAGAATAATGGCCGGATAGAAACCTGCAAGTAAGGTGACAAGAATCCAAAACAACAAACCACTAAGGGCAAATAATCCGAGGTGATCGAGCAAAAAGGGTTTCAGATCGGAGCCGACTATATTTTGAAAAAAAGGCAATCCTATGTAAACCAACAGGATGGATATAATGAGCGCCAGGAACCCAATAATGCCAGTTTCTTTGATAAACTGAAAACCAATTGCTTTTTTCCCGGCTCCCGAAATCTTTTTTAAGGCAATTTCTGATGTGCGGGTCCGGACCAAAGCTGTCGACATGTTTATGTAATTCAGAATGCTTACGATCAGGATGACAAAACCGGCAAATACCAGGAGATACAGGGGATTTTTATTGTAATACAACCGGCGATCGGTAACCGGCAGAAAAGAAAGAGAAAACAATTCCGGATTTGGGATATCCCCGGGTATTAAACCCCGAAAGAATTGAGAAATTCGTTCGTTAAAATCGGGCAGGTCTATCTTGGGCAACAGTTTAAAAAGTGGTTGCCCGTTGCTGTCCCAGCCCTCAAGGTACGACTCCGAACGAAGGGTGGTGATGGGCGCCACCATGGAAAAATCAAAGGTTACATAATCGGGGATCGCTACAACCCCGGTAACGGTAAAATTATGTTCCTTGTTTAAAATCAGTGTTTTCCCCAAAGCCGGTTCGCTCCCAAAATATTTTTCAGCGCTTTCTTTTGAAAGCACGAGGGCATTGGGATAATGCAGCGCCCGATCAGCCGATCCTTCAAGAAATGGATATTGAACGATTTGGAAGAGATCCGAATCGGCCAGGCAAAAATGGGTTTCGTTGAAACATATCGGAGGTTCATTCCCCGTTTGTGGTTTTGAAACAATGCAATTGCTAAAGGAACTGAAATTTTCGGTGCGGGCAAAAAATTCAATCTCCGGAAAATTACCGGCAAGGAGCGGGGAGAGGGCATAACTGATGGTGGTGTTTCCCAGGGGAGAATCGGGACTTTTTTGTGCCAGGTAGAAAATCCGTTCGTGATCGGGCATCGCGCTGTTGTACGATTTCTCTTTATAAACATGCAATACGATGAATAAAGCACAGGCAATCCCAAAAGCCAGCCCGCCAATGTTGATGAGACTAAAGGCTCTGTTTTTTCTCAGAAAACCAAACGTTTTGTTCATTTTTTGATCGTATTCGTGCGCTAATCGTTTTCTATATCCTTGCAATGCCTTTACGAAGGATACGGGAATATATCAATTTTAATGCCCTTTTTTGTAAGTGTCAATATGTTATCATTTTGTGTCGATCAAAGGAGCTTGTCGGTGTAAAAAAAAAGTACACTTCTGTATGTTTTTTTGTCGTTACCAATCGCAAAAGGAATTACTTTATTCGATGATGATATCCTGATTCCGGGTGCTCGTGTGGTCCCGGCAAAAGTTTTTGGGCATAATGCGGAGATGACAGAATGACCCGGGACGGGTCAAATGTCGATAGCCCGGGGTGAAATGAAATGGAACCCGGGGCAATGAGCGAACAACAAAACATCCGGCCACGGCATCGCCTTCGAAAAAGTACGCGCCGCGTATGGCCGGAAAG
>DAIMEA010000239.1:0-6405 GCA_036725585.1 Prolixibacteraceae bacterium
CGGTATCCGGAGGGAAATTTCGTCAACAATGCATTGTTCTATCTCGCCGAATATTATTATTCAAAAGGCACGTACACCCGGGCGCTCGAATACTATTCAAAAGTTTGCTCCCGTCCCGACAACATTTTCACCGAACAAGCCCTGCTTAAAGCAGGTGAGCTAACGTTTAACGCGGGAAATTTCCATCCGTCGCTCGAATATTTCCAACGGCTCGAAGGCATTGCCAGCACAAAATGGAATGTATTGAAATCGAGGGCCGGCATCATGAGAAATTATTTCAACCTGCAAGAGCACGAACAAACACTTACCGCAGTTACTGCATTGTTGAACACCGAAAATGTGACCGAACAAATGATCCGGGAAGCCCGGTTCAAGGCAGGAAAATCGAATTATCTCCTGTCGAATTATGCCGCGGCATTGAACGATCTCAGTCAAACAGCCGAAGACACAAAAAATGCCGAAGGCGCCGAATCGAAATACCTCAAGGCCAAAATATTTTTTCAGACCGGGAAATTCGAGGACTGTGAAAAGGAAATCATGGATTTCATCAGCAAGAACACACCCCACCAGTACTGGCTGGCACAATCGTTTATTCTTCTTTCCGATATCTACCTCAAAAAGAACGATTTGTTCCAGGCCCGGCATACCTTGAAAAGTATCGTCGACAATTACGCCAACAAAGAAGATGGCATCATCGAAACATCGCTGCAAAAAATCAGGCAGATTGAAGAAATGGAAAAGGAAAGCATCCTCGATAATAAGGAAAGCATCGACTCAGTGAACAATCAGTAAAAAAATGTATATGAACAAAATAACGTACATACTGATGCTTCTTGGCATAGCAGGAGCGGCATCTGCCGGGAATCAGCCCGATTCGACCCTGAACAAAGAAGTTGAAGTAATTAAAGCCTACCAACCCAGCATATCCGAATCCTTCAAAATCGGCACCAATCCACAGATCCGCGACACGGTTTTGTATACCCCAACCTTTTCCTACAGCATCGAACCGGCAACCCTGCCTGTTGAAAAAAACATCCAGCATCTGCCGGTGGTGAAATTGGGCAACCCACCCAGGGAAAAAGCAAATACCGGTTATGTTAAAGCGGGTTTGGGTTATGAAATTACGCCTTATGCCGAAATTCTGATCAACACTCCGTCGTCAAAAAATACCAACTTTGGCATTCATCTGTTTCATTATTCCTCATTTCCGGATGTGATGCTGAATTCGGGCATAAAGACCGGGGCCCCGTTCAGCCGGAACCGGGTGAATGTATCCATGAAAAACACCTTTCGCAAAGCCTTGCTCGACTGGGAAATCGGGTACGACCGAAGTGGATACCGCTATTACGGGTTCCCGGGAACCGACTCGCTTGCATACCGATCGACCGAACAGGATACCACTACGCTTTTCAATAAGAAGCAAGCAATCAATGAAGCTCATGCCTTGTTTACCCTTTCCAACCAACACGATGCAAGAAACTTTGTTTATACCGGCTCCCTGGGGTATAATTTTTTATGGAACGCAACCGGACAAACGGCCCATCACGGATTCTTCGACGGCAACTTTCTCCTGAAAAGGGATCGTTTTGACGGAAAACTGGGCGCGCTCGCCGAGTACTTCTACCAGGACAGCATCATCAACTACTACACGGGTAATGCAAACCACCAGTTTATCCATGTGCAGCTTTCTCCACAGGTCGTTTTCGAACGCGAAAAATGGAGTCTCGAGGCTGGTTTCAACCTGGGAACTGTGATCGACGACGATACCACCGCTCTCTTTCACATATCCCCGAAAATCAGGTTTACGTATAGGCCCATTGAGGGATGGCTAAACCTCTTTGCCGGTAGCGACGGGGGTTTTCACACAAGGCAATATGCAAAAGCCGTAAATGATAATCCCTACCTGAATCCCTCGTTGGAAATGAAACCCGGGCAGGAAATCATCCGAGTTTTTGGCGGGCTCAGCGGAAAAGTAAGTCGGACAATTTCGTATATCTTCGATGTGGATTACCGAATTTATGAAAATCAACCCTTTTATTACCTTTCCCAATACGTTTTCCCCGACGGGCACATCCATACCGATAACCTGTTCCAGGTACAGTACGACTCGTTCAACCAACTTCGTTTTGGAGGTAAGCTCAGGTACAGCAGCCAGAACATACGCATTGGATTAGAAGCCAATTATTACACCTATTCCGTAACAGGGCAAAGCCCCTTAACCCATCTCCCCGATTTCGATGTCTCGCTGGAAGCCGATTTTCAAATTACATCCCGCTGGTCGGCCCATATCGATGCATCGGTTGTCGGTGAAAGGCTCGGAGAACTGAAAACCTGGAACAACACCTGGAACCCGGGTACAGGCAAATGGGATCCTGTGTTAAGCGGAACAACGTTGCAGACCCTCGAAACCATCATCGACATCAATTTGGGCGTGGATTATGCTTTCTCGAAAAAGTTGCACTTTTTTCTCTTTGCCGATAATATCCTGAACCAGCATTTCGAAACCTGGCACGGTTACAATAACCGGGGAATCATGATCATGGCCGGAGCAAAATACATCTTCTGACCGGGCAGAAAATAGCTGTTCATATGTTGATAACTTTCGCATTTCCTTTCGGATTTTTTTAGGCCGAAAAGAGGATTTTTTCTATATTTGAGGGCATTTTTAAAACAACAAAAATACTTTCATAAAACATTGAAATACAGGTGTAATATATCATTTATCCGTTTCATAAAAACCGTAATTGTATGCTGATTGCGGGAATCCACATTAATCTCATTTTTTTTTATACAACGTTTAATTGGATGATTCATCCGGAAGCAGATGATGGATACCTGATATGAATAAAATTTTACCAATATGTCGATAAGCGAATCGGAAGAAAAGGAACATAAGAACGGAAACGGGAAAAACGGCAATGGAAACTATTCGGCCGAAAGTATTCAGGTACTGGAAGGCCTCGAAGCCGTGCGGAAACGTCCGGCGATGTATATTGGCGATGTAAACGAAAAAGGCCTCCACCACCTTGTTTACGAAGTAGTCGATAACTCAATCGACGAAGCGCTGGCCGGATACTGCAACAACATAGAGGTCATCATCAATGAGGACGATTCGGTTACGGTTACCGACGATGGGCGGGGCATCCCAACCGACACCATGAGCAAGGAAAACAAATCAGCTTTGGAAGTGGTTATGACTGTACTCCATGCCGGTGGAAAATTCGATAAGGACTCGTATAAAGTATCCGGAGGATTACACGGTGTTGGTGTTTCGTGCGTAAATGCCCTTTCCATTCACTTAAGGGCCGAAATACACCGGGAAGGAAAGATCTTTGTCCAGGAATACGAAAAGGGCAAACCCACCGGACCGGTTCGTGTACAGGGTGAAACCGATAAAACCGGGACCATAGTCACCTTCAAACCCGACTCGGGCATTTTCCTGACCACCCGTTACAAATACGAAATCCTGGCGGCACGTTTGCGGGAATTATCCTTTCTGAATGCCGGCATACTGCTTACCATTGTCGACAAACGAGAGTTAGACGATGAGGGTAATTTCCGGAAAGAAACGTTTTATTCGGAAGAAGGGCTGAAAGAATTCGTGGAATATCTCGATGGAACCCGCGAACGGCTCATCGACGAAACCATTCATATTTCGACCGAGAAGAACGATGTTCCGGTCGAAATTGCCCTGCACTACAATACATCGTTTACCGAAAACATCCATTCGTACGTCAACAACATCAACACCATCGAGGGAGGAACCCATCTAACCGGGTTCCGCAGGGGTTTGACCCGCACGCTGAAAACCTATGCCGATAAGTCGGGAATGCTCGAAAAGTTAAAATTCGACATCAACGGCGATGATTTTCGCGAGGGACTCACTGCTGTTGTCTCCGTAAAAGTGGCCGAACCCCAGTTTGAAGGACAAACCAAAACCAAACTGGGAAACTCCGAGATCAGCGCGTCGGTCGATCAGGCTGTCAGCGAAATGCTGACCTACTATCTCGAGGAACACCCCCGCGATGCAAAAGCCATCGTTTCGAAAGTTGTACTGGCCGCCCAGGCCCGTCATGCAGCCCGGAAAGCCCGGGAACTGGTGCAGCGAAAAAGTGTGATGGCCGGAGGGGGCCTTCCCGGAAAACTAGCCGACTGCGCCGATAAAGACCCGGAAAAATGCGAAATCTTCCTGGTTGAGGGCGACTCGGCAGGCGGAACAGCCAAACAGGGACGCGACCGGCAGTTCCAGGCCATTCTCCCCCTGAAAGGGAAAATTCTGAATGTAGAAAAAGCCATGCAACATAAGGTTTTCGACAGCGAAGAAATCCGGAATATCTTTACCGCACTGGGCGTGAGCATTGGCACCGAAGACGATACGAAAGCCCTGAATATCCAAAAACTCCGCTACCAGAAAATCATTATCATGACCGATGCCGATGTGGACGGAAGCCACATTGCCACATTGATCATGACCCTGTTTTTTCGCTACATGCAGGAACTGATCAAAAACGGCTACCTTTACATCGCCACTCCCCCGCTTTACCTGGTAAAAAAAGGAAAACGCGAAGAATATGCCTGGACCGAACAACAACGTTTGCGTCTGATCGACGAAATCGGGGGCGGCAAGGATTCGGGCGTGCATGTGCAGCGATATAAGGGCTTGGGAGAAATGAACGCCGAACAGCTTTGGGATACCACCATGAATCCTGAAAAAAGAACCCTGCGCCAGGTGACCATCGAAAATGCTGCCGAAGCCGATCACGTCTTTTCCATGCTCATGGGCGACGATGTCCCTCCACGCCGTCAATTCATCGAAGATCATGCAACCTATGCCAATATCGACGCATAGCAGCCCCTATTACGAACCGGAAAATGATGGGCCATGAACGTATGTGTTTTTTGCTCTTCGAGCAGTGCGGTCGAACCGGTCTATTTTCATGCTGCCCGGGATTTGGGTCAGTTACTTGGCCAAAAAAAATATTCCCTGATTTATGGCGGGGCCAATGTGGGGCTGATGGATCATCTGGCAACGACCGTGCTGAAGTACGGAGGCCGCGTTACCGGCATCATTCCCCGAAAAATACAGGAGAAACAACTGGCATCCATTCACCTGAATGAACTGGTGATTACCGAGACCATGGAGGAACGAAAAGCGCTCATGCGCGATCGGTCCGATGCGTTTATCACCCTGCCGGGAGGTTTCGGTACGCTCGAAGAAACGCTCGAGGTGATTACCCTGAAGCAACTCGACTACCATCAAAAACCCGTAGTTTTGGTCAATACCAATGCCTACTTTACCGATTTATTGGCCCAGTTTGAAAAATCGTACCGGGAAACCTTTGCCCGTGAAAATTACCGGAAATTATACGCTATTGTTTCCAGCCCCTCCGAAGCGCTGGTTTATATCGAAAACTACATACACGAAGACCTGGGAACCAAATGGTTTCACGTACCCGGGGTAAGCTGACGGAACGAAAAACCGAAACACGAACAGCGACGATTAAGCCTCAATTTCCCCCGAATAGACGAAGATGGCCGGTCCTTTCAGCCAAATCTGCCGGAAATGCCCGTTGTCGCGTTCAAAACGCACGGAGAGTTCACCCCCTTTTGCCGAAATCTGAAAATTCCCCTTATCGAGCCCCATCCGTACCGCTGTACTCAAAGCCGATGCGGTAATCCCGGTTCCGCAAGCCAGGGTTTCACATTCAACGCCCCGTTCGTACGTAAAAACCGTAAGGTGATTGTTTGTCAATTTAACAAAATTCACATTGGTACCCTCGGGCTGAAAACGGGCATCGTAGCGTAACTGCCGTCCATCAAGTTCGACATCAACCCCATGAAGATCGTCGACAAAATGGACCAAATGGGGAACGCCGGTATTCAAGAAATACCCATCGGGCAATTCCTGTACATTCTTCACATCAATCATGTGGAGATCCACCAAAGCGTCTTCATCGATCAGGGCTTCATGAATGCCGTCGGAAGCCAGAAAACGGGCCGAACGGTCAATTATCCCCAGGCGGTTGGCAAAGGCAACAATACAACGCCCACCGTTTCCGCACATACTGGCTTCATAACCATCGGAGTTGAAGTATTTCATCCGAAAATCAAATCCTTGTGTTTCTTCCAGCAACAAAAGACCATCGGCGCCAATTCCAAACCGGCGGTGGCATAGATATTCGATCCGGGCCGGATCGTCTCCGTCGAAATGGCCCGCCCTGTTGTCGATCAGAATAAAATCGTTTCCTGCTCCCTGATATTTAGAAAATTCAATGACCATAGCTCTTCATTTTTCAATCCCTTAACAAAACAACAATCTTGGGTTAAAGTATGTTAAACACGATCTGTCAGTTTGACACTGTGAAAACATCGGAATTATTTTTGCGTTACAATGTCGTTGATTAA
>DAIMEA010000240.1:0-6383 GCA_036725585.1 Prolixibacteraceae bacterium
GCAATAATAATAATAATAATAATAATAATAATAATAATATCCCCTAATTAACTTCCGTTTTTTGACAAAAAAGGATAAATATGTGACAAAAAGAATATTTTATCATTTCGTCCTGGATTAATAAACCGGAAACATATGTACGAAATACTCGTCATATACAAATCATTGTCTTCTCAGTTTGGGCAAATTTGACTTCATAAAAAAAAGCCGCCCCATTCCGGAACGGCTTTCTTATTTCTCATGGAATCATCGGCCACTGACCAATGACTTTTTCCTATTTTTTATTTCTTCACCACTTTCTTATACCCGTAAATGGCTTCTGCGCCCAGTTCTTCTTCAATACGGAGGAGCTGGTTGTACTTGGCCATACGGTCGGAGCGGCTCATCGAACCGGTTTTGATCTGACCCGAGTTGGTTGCCACGGCAATGTCGGCAATGGTAGCGTCTTCGGTTTCGCCCGATCGGTGCGAGGTAACCGAGGTGTAGCCGGCACGGTGGGCCATTTCGATGGCATCGAGGGTTTCGGTGAGGGTACCAATCTGATTAACTTTGATCAGGATGGAGTTAGCAGCGCCCAGTTCAATCCCTTTCTTCAGGTATTCGACGTTGGTGACAAACAGATCGTCGCCTACCAGTTGGATTTTGTCGCCCAGTTTTTGTGTCAAGGCAACCCATCCATCCCAGTCGTTTTCGCTCATCCCGTCTTCGATCGAGTCGATCGGGTATTTGCTGACCAGTTCGGCGAGGTATTCGGCCTGTTCGATGGAGTTTCTTTTTGCACCTCCTTCGCCTTCGAATTTGGCATAGTTGTAAATTCCGTTGGCATAGAATTCTGAAGCGGCACAGTCGAGTCCGATGGTGATGTCGATACCGGGTTTGTAGCCGGCTTTTTCGATGGCCTGGATAATGCTTTCAAGTGCATCTTCGGTTCCCTTCAAAGTAGGTGCAAAGCCGCCTTCGTCGCCCACTGCAGTGCTCAGACCCCGGTCGTGCAACACTTTTTTCAGGTTGTGGAATACTTCAGCGCCCATGCGCAGTCCTTCGCGAAACGAGGGAGCGCCTACCGGACGGATCATGAATTCCTGGAAAGCAATAGGGGCATCGGAGTGCGAACCGCCGTTGATGATGTTCATCATCGGAACGGGCAGGGTTTTGGCATTGGTACCACCAATGTACCGGTAAAGGGGCATTTCGAGATAGTTGGCAGCCGCTTTGGCCACGGCAAGCGACACACCCAGGATGGCGTTGGCGCCCAGGTTGCTTTTGGTTTTTGTTCCATCGAGGGCCAGCATGGTTTTGTCGATGGCGACCTGATCGAGGGCGCTCATGCCTTCGATAGCCGGACCGATTTTGGTGTTCACATTTTCAACGGCTTTCAAAACGCCTTTCCCAAGGAAACGGCTTTTGTCGCCATCGCGCAATTCGAGCGCTTCGTTTTCACCGGTAGAGGCTCCCGACGGTACAGCAGCCAAACCTTTGATCCCGCTTTCGAGCGTAACTTCAACTTCTACGGTAGGGTTTCCGCGTGAATCCATAATTTCCCTACCAACAACTTTGTAAATGTGCATGGTTATTTTTTTAATGATGAAACAGATTATTGCCCGATCAATCCATCCGATTTTTCAAGGCGCCCCAAAGGTACGAATTTCCGGGACATGCGCCTACGGATAAACCGCTATAACCTTTGTTTTTGGCGGCCTAAAAGTACAAAAAGAGAAAACAATAGTGCACGTTTTTTTTGCATAAAAAAAACAGAAGGAACATCCGTTAACATTTCGTTAACCGGAGTCTTATCTGGCCTATACGGATCAATCGCCGGAAAACTGGTCCACAGCCGATGCAATTTTCTCGGGTGTACCCAGCAGGTACAACACATCGTTGGTTTCGAAAACCACACTGGCCGTGGGATGTTCGATGAGCCGGTCGCTTCTTTTTATGGCAACGACGGTTACACCGGCCGTTTTTCGAAGCTGAAGTTCAACGGATGATTTTCCGCTTAGGGGGGAACCGGGCGCAATCTTCATTGCCGAGATTTCAATATTCGGAAGCTCGTCGAGGATGTTTTCCTGATTTTTGTGATCCCGTTCGCGAAAGATCCCGTAAAAATCGTTCCGGATTTTTCCGACCAGTATATTTATTTCTTTCTGGGGCACCAAACGATGAATCAGAATTCGTTCAAAAAGTTCGATGGCAATCTCAAAATTCTCGGGTAAGACCTGATCGGCCCCGGCTTTAAAGAGTTGGTCGATATCGTTTATGTCTTTGGCACGGGCTAAAATATAAACATGTTTGTTCATATTGCGAACCTTTTCAATAATTGCCAGCGAAGGAATCAGGCTCCCGACAGAAATCACGACAATATCGGCGGTTTCGACATGGGCTTTATGAAGAATGGGTTCATTCACGGCATCTCCATACAATACTGTTTCTCCTTTCTTTTGCATCTCCCGCACTTTCTGCGGATCGAAAATGATTGAAACATAAGGCAATTTAATGTAACGGGCCAATTTGGAAAGTTTCAGAATGGCGAGGTCTTTTCCGATAAAAACGCTGTGGTTCTTCAATTGAGGGATTTCAATTTCCGCCAGAGGGAACAAACCCTGAACCAAAAATTTGGGCAGGGGCAATTTCAGCAGAAGGTCGCCCAAAGGTGGGGCAACCTGAATCAAAAGCGGGGAAACCGACATAGTAATTACGGCCACAGAAAGAAATAACTGATAATAAAAAGTAGTAATGATGGATTGATCGAGTCCGATTTTGGCCAGGATGAAGGAGAACTCTCCTACCTGACTAAGGGCAATACCTACCAAAACAGTGCCTTTGAAGGTATGTCCCAGCAGAAACCCGGTTCCACCGGCAACGATCGTCTTAATGAACAACACCATAAAAACCGTAAGCAATACCATTCCGATATGGTCGAAAACAAAGTTCAAATCAAGAAGCATCCCGATGGATACAAAGAAAAAACTCGAAAAGGTATCCTTAAAAGGCACAAGATTCCCAAAAGCGTTGTGACTGTATTCCGATTCGGAGATCATAAGTCCGGCCAGGAAGGCACCAAAAGCAAGCGACATGCCCAAACTTGATGTTAACAGGGCAATGGCCAGGCAAATGAGGAGCACGCTCATCATAAATAATTCCTGGTTCCGGGCCATGGCAATAATCCGGAGCAACCAGAGCATCAACCATTTATTACCAACATAAACAAAAGCAAGAATGCCCACTGTTTTCACAAAAAGCACCAACAGCTCACTGGATATTTTTCCGTGGTCGGGACCCAGAAAATCGCTGAACAGCAACAAGGGAACCAACATAATATCCTGAAAAATCAGAATTCCCAACACCGTACGTCCATAGTTGGAACTTAGCTCCGATCGATCCTGTAATACTTTTAAAACCAGGGCCGAACTACTGAGAGCGGCCATAAAGCCGATAAATATTCTCGATTTCCAGTCGAGATGATAAAACATGGAAAAAAAGAAAAAAATGAGGGCGGTAACCATGACCTGAAAAAGTCCGCCAAAAAAAACAATCCGCCGTATGCGCAGCAAATGTTTCAGCGAGAATTCGAGCCCGATGGAGAACAAAAGAAGTACCACCCCAATTTCGGCCATCAGTTCAATTTCGTGCTCGCCATGGATCAGTGAAAGTACATGAGGCCCGGCCACTATGCCGGTTAAGAGATACCCGATCAGGGTAGGCACTTTCAACTTTGTAAAAATCAGGTTTACAAAAGTCGATAAGGCAAAAATGATAACGATATCCCGTAAAATGTCCAATTCCATACTATCAAGCAGTTAATAATCAAACGACTATCTATTCCCGGGGGAAACTACAACCCGGACCTTGATTCACGGCTCCTGTTCCGGCTTTTTCCGGTACTTCGCCCCGGGGATATACCGAACAACCTCGACGTTTTCGAGAAATACCAAACCACCCTTCCCCGATTGATCGATCAAACGGCTCACCTCGGGAAGAAAATTGCGGATCGTCTCTTCTTCATCAACGATTTCGATAACGATCGGCAGGTCGCCCGACAAGGCAAAAATCTTCAGGGTATGAATGGAATGGCTGGCCCCGAACGACATAATGCCCCGGTAAACCGTTGCTCCTGCCAGTCCTTTTTTGCGGGCTTCTTCAACGAGGGCTTCGTACAATACTTTCCCCCCTACCCGGTCCGACTCGCCGGTAAAGATTTTTAACAATACAGCCTTCCCTTTGAGCTCCATAATCAAATGATTGAACGGATGAAAACGATACCGGCATAAACGGCCAGAATTCCCAGCACAACGCTCCCCAGTACGTTCAGCAACAAGGCCACGATGGCCTGTTCTTTAATGAGGGTGAGGTTGTTGTAGGCAAAGGCCGAAAAGGTGGTAAAACCGCCGCAAAAACCCACCGCTAAAAACAAGCGCCACTCGGCGTTGAGCAGATTCCCCTTTTCGGACAGCGCATAAACCATCCCAATAACCAGGCAACCGATCAGGTTAACAAAGAAAGTACCCAAAGGAAAAGTCGTATGAAAAACCTTCTCAACGGCAATCTGTCCCAGGTATCTCGACACACTCCCGATAAATCCCCCGGCTCCGACAAGAATAATGTTCCGCAGCATAAAATGGTTGTTTTCTCAAAAATACGAAAAAGTCGGAACCATGAACCAGGATAAGAGGGAATAGCGGAAAGATTTTCTCTGCCATCTAATCCATAATTCAGAATAAGCAGGATTTAACACCGAAAAAATACCGCAGAAAATCAATTCTCCTTTACCCTGACCCAATACTCGTCGAGATAAAACGAAAGCAGGTTCCTTTGTGCTGATTTAATGGCAAAACCACACAAATGCAAAGTGTCATTCTGCACTTTCACCGTGTAAACATTCGACAAATTGGCCGGTTTCCCGTCATTATCGCAACGAATGCTTACCATCGTGGTGTCGTCAACCATAAAATATTTACCCTGGTACAATAATTCAAAAGTACCATCAGCCTGATAAACCCGGGCATGATAAATCTGATCATCCGTATATTCCTGAATCCGGTCCTTGCGTGCACCCGGGTCAACAATGCCATTGCATGTTGCTGTGACCAACGTCCATTTACCGGTTAACGGATTTTTTCTCTTCGGTTTTGATGAGGTTAATCCGAAAAAAAGTAGAAGGATTAGCAAAAGTACGAAAGACTGTTTTTTCATTTTGTTTCGTTTACGTGAAAAATTTTGTGCTTACCTTCCCAATTAGCGCCAGTAATGAAAATCAATTCACTTTCATCGAAAAGGACATGATTTCGTACCCTTCGGTTGAGAAAGAACTCGATTTTTTGGGATCAAAACTTTTCACCGTCATCACCGATGAAGATTGATCGGTTTTTGACCGGTAGGTCCATTCAATAACCATTCCTTCAATTTTCCCATTCTTGTATTTACCTCCCATCGGGTTCCGGGCAAAAATGTTGTTGTATTTGCGGTTCAGGTCGTTGGTCACCCAGATCGACGAAACATCTTCGTCGGTTTCGCAACGGTACTCTTTGCAGGAATAACCATTGATCGTGCGGCTTTTACCTGTTTTTGCATAACAATCCTCGTCGCTTACTTCTGTTTCCGAACCCGACGAAGAAGCGCTCTCCTCTTCGCCTTCTTCCACGTCGAATTTCGTGGCGATACCGGTTTTGTTACCTTTCTCGTTGCTCAGGATCAGGCTCACTTTGTTTTCGGTGTCGACAATAATGGTCGATTCCTGTCCCTGGTTGTTCCGGAAAGCAAAAAGCATGTCGGAATTGTCGTCGTTGTAGCTGATGATGTAGTCCACCGGATCGATTTTGTTGCCATCGGCATCGGTCCCTTCCGACAGCATCACAATCTGCGAAGTAAAGCGATAGGTATCCTTTTTGGTCACAGGGGTGTTGGTCCCGAAGGAGTTCATAAAATTGGAGATGCTTTTTTGCGACCGGGGCATACTTTCCTCTTCTTCATTTTCTACATTTTCAGCGTCTTCCGCTTCATTTTCGGCTTGTGTGGAATCTTCCTTGAACATATTATCAAAGAATTTGGATACTTGTTTGTCAACCTGCTTCTCCACCTCATCGCCTACTTTTTCCTCGGCCTTGTTGGCTGCGCTGTTTGCTGCACGGTTAACAATCCCCCTGAGTATTTGGGCAGGTGCAACAACGGATATTCCAAGCAACAAAATAAAAAACAGAAATAATTTTTTCATGGTGCATGATTTTAATGTTGTGCTTCAAAGGTACACAATCGGTTTTAAATCAAAAACGACATTTACACATTCGGGAACAGCAATTTTCATTCAAATATAAAGCAATTGAAAGCCGTTGGTATCTTTTACCCGCGATGCAGTTGTTCCGATCAGTTCGGTGATCACCACTTCGAGC
>DAIMEA010000241.1:0-6362 GCA_036725585.1 Prolixibacteraceae bacterium
CGTGCCGTCGTGTCGTCGTGCCGTCGTGCCGTCGTGCCATCGTGCCATCGTGCCATCGTGCCGTCGTGCCGTCGTGCCGTCGTGCCGTCGTGTCGTCCTCGTTATCCTTGTTATTTTTACCAGTATCCTGCATCGAGTATCGAGCATCAAGCATCCAGTCTCTCATACAATCTGCTCCTTAGCGGCGTCCCAGAACACTTTCCGGTTTTCGCGCAACGCAATGGTCGCCATATGGGCCGTAATGGCTTCGTCGAAGCCCTCGTCGATGTTGCAGCTGGGTTGTTTCCCTGCCCGGATGCATTCGAGCCACTCTCGGATATGCAGGTGCGTGGTATCGACCCGCTTTCCGCCTACATAGGTATACAGCAAACCGCGACTGGCAAAGTATTGTTCGGTAGCCGAAGTGACGGCGTCGACGTTTTCTCTACCGGGAATATAGGTCAGCATGGGTTTATCGGGGCTAAGCAGGCCCGATTGGAGTTGTTCGCGGTACCGGGTCGAATTGCGGTCGGGATAAACTGTGAGCGTATTTTCCATCTCCATGTGGGCATCGTGCCCCATAAGCACCTTTCCCCGGAAGCGGTCGCTGGCCAGCGAGGCGCTGTACATAAAGGTTAAATCGCGGTCGGGATATTCCATTACCGCCTGGAAAACATCGGGGACCTCTCTTCCGTCCTTAAAGAAATACACACCGCCCGAAGCCACTGCCGAATAGGGAATGCCGAGCCGCAGCACCTGATTCACCGCATCGTATTCGTGGGTCAGCAGATCGCCCGACAGGCCGGTTCCGTAGTCCCACCAGCAACGCCAGCGGAAAAAGCGTTCGAGGCTGAACGGATGGGGCTGCGTGGGTTCGATAAACTGATTCCAGTCGATGGTTGCGGGACTACCGTCGGGATGAATATCGTATACCCAGGCCCCGTTGGGATCGTTTCGGTTGGTACATACTTCAACCAGGGTAATCTTTCCCAGGATGTTTTTATCGACGATCCGTTTGGCTTTATGAAAGCTGTCGGTTTGTCGGCCCTGGTGTCCCAATTGGAAAATAATGCCCGCATCCTTAACGGCTTTTCGCATTACAAAAGCTTCTTCGACAGTGCGTGTCATACCCTTTTCTACATAAACATGTTTCCCCGCTTTTGCCGCATCAACCGCCATCCGGGTATGCCAATGATCGGGGGTGGCAATGATCACGGCATCGATATCGGTGGCAGCGATCAGATCGGTATAGTGGCGGTAGCGTTTAGCCGTTTGCTCCATTTTTCCGCCCGAGCCCTCGCGATGGATATTTGCCGCAGTTTTCAGGGCATCATTTGCACGAACATCGAACAAGTCGCAAACCCCGTTGATGGTGATGTTCAGGTCGTCCTGGGCCAAAAAATCGGCATATCGCTTATCATTGGGACTTTTCAGGGCCCCGTTTTTCCATTCGTCAATCAAATCGGGATTCGCGAAACCGGCAGCCCGCATCAGTTGTTCTCCCCGGATGCCATAGCCGATTATGCCTACCCGCAAGGCTTTCCCCTTTAGGGATTCAGGTGTTTTTGCCGGCTGGTCGTCAAAATCGAGTCCCAGTTCTTTCGCAATGGCCGATCGTTTCAGTCGGTCGTAGCGGGTTTTCTTATAAATTCCATAGCCAAAAGCGCCCAAAACGGGCAGGGTGGCCAACCCTTTCAGAATGTCTCTGCGAGTCAGGTTATTTGTCGGTTTCTTATTTTGTTCGTCCATGGGTTACGCTTTTGCTGGTTTTTTAAACAGGATCCGGTCGAGACCAATAATTTTTCCGGTGGGAAACACCAGAAGGATCAACAATAAAAAAAGAAAGACAATATTTTTGTCGATCCATAACGTGTGGTCCCCCGATGGAAGAATGTAGGTTGAAGCCACCAACGAAGGATGGGAAAGGGCATAAAGCCCGATCAATAAAATCCCCGACACGGTTGATATCCGGGTTAAAATACCAAGAATCAGTCCGATCCCTACAGCGATCAAACCCACAATGTTAAGGAAATCGACAATGGACAACAGGGTGGGATTCGTCGCCATATTTCGAAAAAACAAAGCCAAAAAACCCTGGGAATCCATCAGATAGGGCATCGACGTCCAATGAGGCGTTATCAGTTTGATCACGCCCTCATACAAGCAATACCATCCGATAGCGACCCGGGCCCCTACCAGTAAGGTTAGCTGCAGCACAGAATACTTTTCTTTTTGCATCATCCAATTTTCTATTATAACCATATCATTTTCACCCTACGGAAAAGGGTATGCATCTTTTTTCCCGGTTGCTTTCGTAAGCCATTTCTATGGTCCGGATAATCCGGAGCGCATCGGCTGGTTTTACCGTCAATTCGGCTTCTCCGCATAAAGCCCGGTACACATTATCAAAATAATCCATGTACCTTCCGTCGGATGTTTCGATTCTTTCCCGGATCAGACTACCGTTCTTTTCGGTGTGCAAAAGCCCCCAGTTATCGGGAGCATCTTTTCCCAGCCCCGGAGCTCCGGGTTTTATCCCGGCAACCAGATTTTTCTCCTGCGGATCGAGCCCCTGCTTGATAAACGAACCAAGTCTGCCGTGCACGGCGAACCGGGGACCGGCTTCCCGAACAATCACCCCGGCTTTCAAAATTACTTTTAAACCGGGATAGTGCATCTGTATTTCAAACGTGTCGTCGATCGGAACCTCCGTCCGAAGGGTTCGTATATCCGCGTAAATGTATTCGGGATCGCCAAAAAGAACGAGGGCCTGATCGATCAAATGGGGGCCTAAATCATACAGGGTTCCCGTTCCCAGTCCGGGGGTATTTTTCCAGGCAACCCGTTCCGACACCGGCCGGAATCGATCGAAATGACTCTCATAGTCAACAATCTGCCCCAGGAGCCCATCCGAAATTATTTTTTGAACCGTGAGAAAATCCCCATCCCAGCGACGGTTCTGAAAGGGAATCACCTGCTTGCCGGTCTGCGCGGCTAAATGAATCAGCGAACGGGCTTCTTCCGAAGTTCGCGTAAAAGGTTTCTCCACGATAACGTGCTTCCCCGAAAGCAAGGCAAGGCGTGCATATTCATAATGGGTATGGTTTGGGGAAGCTACCACCACCAGGTCGATCGAGGAATTGCCGAATAACTCATCGGGAGAAGCAACAAGCACATCGGGATATTCGGCACGTATTTCTTTGCTCCTTGACGAAACAATGGTTTTCAGTTGAAAACCGGGGTGGGCATCGATAAAAGGTGAAAAAAAAGAACGGCCCGACAAGCCGAAACCCAAAATCCCTACATTGAATTGCTTCATGTTCCCTCTGTTTTTTGAGAGCCTTAAGATACCAAAATTGATACGCAAATTCAAACGACATTTCCCATATTTTTTTTCTACTTTTATTTCTCAAAACGAAAAAAGATGAAAGTTTTGGTGATGTATGCATCGCGCTTTGCCTATCATCCGGCGCAAAAGAATGTGGAAGAAGCCCCCGACACAAACGAAAGCGCCGAATATACCGAATGCATGGTTGCTTTTATCCAGATCGAAAAAGAAGATGAAGAAAAGGATGTACTCAGCCGGGAAAAGAAACTGGTGAACCATCTGAAATGGACGTTACGAAAGAATACTTGTACAACGGTGATTTTGCATTCCTTTGCACACCTTTCCGATTCAAAGGCTTCTTTTGAATTCACCCGGCAGGTCTTCGATCAGGCCGAAATCCGTTTGCAAAACGCCGGCATTACAACAGCCCAAACCCCCTTTGGCTATTTCCTTGATCTCGACCTCCAGGCTCCGGGATTTTCCCTGGCCCGTATCTGGGCAAGTTTGTAGGATCCAGCTTATTCCCGTATAATTTTCCGGCTGACTCGGTGTATTCCGTCGGTGCATTGAATCAGGTACAGTCCCCTACGCAGGAATGCGAGGTTGAGCACATATGGAGAATCGGGAAGTTCAAAACTTTGGATTTCAGAACCCGACAAATCCAAAATCCGAACCCAAACAGAACCACGCGCAAAAGGTTGAAAAACAATTCTGCAGCTCGCGAAAACGGGATTGGGAAAAACAGCCAGTGTTGCCTCTTCGGGTTCTGAATTTGTCGAAACCGAAACAAGTGACCCGGATTGACGAATAACCCCTGATTTTTCGATCGGCGATTTCTCCGGAGTGGGATCGCAAAACGTTCCATCCGGGGTAATCCAGGCGGCAACGGAAGAACCGGCCTCAGCATGAAATCCATCCAGGAAACGGATCGACTGACCGGCAATCAGCGTAACCACAGAACCGTTCATAAACTGCACAAAGGTCCCATCACCGGCAACCTGAATGCTTTGTGTTGCACCATAACATGCTTCTTCGTTATCCGACAAAACAACATCAGAAAGCAATTGTGTTTCCGGCGTCGACGGTCCCGGATCTTCCACAAAATGAGCTACAAAGGATTGGTTGGCATGGGCTGAAAAGGTATAAACTGAAGAAGTCGACACTTCTGTCCCATCTTCCGACCAATGGGAAAAAAGGTAACCCTCATTGGCTGTTGCCTGCAATTCAACGCTCTGCCCAGCCTCGAAATAACCTCCTCCGCCTGCCAGACCGCCCCCTTCGGGACCAACGCTTACCGTAATGGTAAATTGCAGAAGGAAGGTAGTAAAGGAATAAATACCCCATGTACTTCCCGATGCCATCGGCCTCCAGGCAAACCAGTGGATGTTTCGGTCCCATGTATCGTAAATGGCATACATTCCGGTTGATAAATTATAACCTATACCGGTGACAAAATGGTCGGTGCCCCCATCCCCATCGGTATCAACGAGAAAAACAACCGGGTGGTTGTGATCGATTTCTGCCATATAGCGACTCTGAAAATCGGCAGAAAAATGATATACATTCGAAGTTTGGTATCGATATTCCGAATTGATATAGCGGACATAATCCTGAAAAGCGTATCGAAGGTCTGAAAGCCAGCTCCATCCCCAGTAATTCCCGACTGAACTCCAGGAAGTCTCCATAAAATCGGCAATGCAATTCGACGCGTGAGCCCCACCTATTTGCGATTTATCGGCAAGGAGATTGGGATAATAATCCAGGGGAAGGGAATAATCGTTGTAATGATCGTCGTTGGCAATAACGTCATTCACCTCGTCTGTTTGCAATAAGGACTCACCGGGTATGAGATCCGCGAAGCCCAGCTGATCGTAATATCCAACAATCATTCCCACCGAGGTAGGCCCACAACCCCTTTGCCACAGATAGGATGGAACACTGCCAATAAGTACATCACCGGTCGCCTCACTACGAATGCAGGGATCCACCACCCTGCCCCGATCAATACCCGGAGGCGCAAGCGGTAAAGAGCGGCTTTGCTGGGCATGTACACCGGTCAAACAGGAAAACACGAAAAAAAACGATAGAAAAACTTCCTTCCCCATAAAAAAATTACTGTCGAAGACGAAGATAGAGAAAGATGCACGCGTGTCCTAATAAACAATAAACTTTTTAACTATGTTTTGTTGGTCGTTTTTGATCACCAGAAAATAGATACCTTCGCGCATACCTTCTATTTCTATCCGGGCATTGGACCCTGATTTTTGGACAAGAGGCTGGATTTTGGATCCCGAAAGAGAATAAACCGTGAAACTTGCACCGTTTAGCCCGTCGAGTTCTACGGTAAACCGACCCTTGTTGGGATTGGGATACAATTTCACTGTTGGGGAAGATACGGATTCCGCTTGCATCATTCCGGATTTTTGCTTCAAATCAAGCAATTCTGATTTGTCATATACGGCAATATTGCTTTCGGGTTGCAGATCGCAGAATGAAGCTGTTGTGGTGATCCTGGCATGCACATAACTCCCCGCATGTGCGTGGAATCCGTGCAGCAAGCGTACCGAACGACCTGCGATCAGATTCATGCTTGAACCGTTTTCACAGTCGACCCGGGAACCATCGCCGGCAACCGTCAGCAGATCGGTAGCGCCATAACACCGGTCGTCGCCGTTCCCTACCGTCGTACCTGAAAGCAAATAAACAGCAGGCACTTCGCTTGTTTCGAGGGTAATGAGCTCGCTGTACAAAGTCAGCTCAACGACCACGGGATGATTGATCCGGCAGGAATAGACTCCGGTATCGTTTTCGGTATGCGATTCGACAAAAAGAACCGAGTCGGTTTCTCCGGTCAGGAGAACATCATCCTTATACCATTGAAAAAGGTCGTCGGCAGAAGGATCGTATCCTGAAACTTCCAATACGACCGGTTGCCCCAGAGGTACGCGTACTGTTTCTTCCGATCCGACCGGGGCCTGGGGAGCATAGGTGAACGACGAGGAAAACACAGAATAATTGGCCCAGTCGAAAACCGGTACCAAATCGACAAACCAGA
>DAIMEA010000242.1:0-6359 GCA_036725585.1 Prolixibacteraceae bacterium
TACCGGATGTAAAGACGAACCCGAATATTGGGATTTGAAACCCGAAGATATGGTCATAACCGATTTTATTGCCAAAAATCCGGAAAAGTATTCCGAGTTCGGAGCTATGTTGCAAAACACCGGTTTGGGCAGCTTGCTGAGCATTCGCGGTCCTTTTACCTTGTTTCTGCCGACCAACGATGCTTTTAAAGAATACTGCCAGTCGAAAAATGTCGGCTCTGTTAGCGATTTTGATTCGGTTCAACAACGTGTGTTGATTTACAACCATCTGATATCAACAGAGATCCAGTCGGGCGATATTCCCGAAGGTTCCATTCGCGAACCCAATGCCCTGGGCGATAAAATAGCCACGGAATTCGATTATGTGAAATCGGATATTATCATCAACAAAAAATCGAGGATTACCGATCGTGATATACGTACCGCCAATGGTTATGTGCACGAAATCGACAAAGTGATTGAACCGCTCCAGGAAAATGTCTACCAAAAGCTGAAATCCCTGCCGGGTTATACCATCTTTACCGAAGGTTTGGAACGAACCGGTATCCGGGATACGCTCGAAGTGGTTGATTTTCCGTTCGGACAAAGGATTGCCCGCTCGTATTTCACCCTTCTTGCCGTTCCCGATACCTTGTACAACCGCTTTGGTATTAACTCAGTTGATGACCTGATCGCAGAAATGACCGATGATCCGGCCGGGATTATCGAACTCGACAATGACTTCTACCGGTACATTGAGTATCACTGCCTGGGGGGGTCGCATTTCTTTTCCGATTTTGAAACCCAGTTATACCCGATTTTATCGTTCGATAACAACATCTCCGTTACCATCGATAAGGATTACATGATCAATTATAACTCGCTCGATGAAACCTATACGGGTTTTTACAAGGAGTTGTCGAACTACCCGGCGAAAAACGGGGCCGTGCATACTATCAACAATATGTTGCTGGTGGTCACCCCCGAGCCTAAGGTCATAACCTTTGAGGTGACCGACTTTATCGATGTCAGGGAGGGTGACTATTTCGGGAAATACTACATGAAGTGGTACGATGGCCAGAACACCTTTGAGAAAGTGAAGTGGGAAGGCGATTATCTGCAATACTATTTCAAAGACCACGATACAGGTTATTTGATCAACCACGATTGCTGGACGATGATTGGATACTGGTGGATTGAGGTCACCACCCCCAAGATCATGAAGGGGAAATGGTCTGTTTCCGGAAATATCTGGGCCAATCAGAACGATTATGCCATTTATGTCGACGGTGTAAAAACCGGCGTTTCATTGCGGACCGACCAGGGCGCTCCCAATCTCGGGGAATTTGAATGGGACACAACCCGGGAACATACGATAAAACTGGTGGCAATATCCTGGGGGTCTCTTTTCTGGGATACGTTAGACTTTACTCCGGTTATGAATTGATAGTAAAAACCAAAACTTTAACTGAAGATGATGAAAAAAATAGCATACGTTGCCCTTTTGATCGCGATCATTGCCCTGTCGGGGTTTTGTAGTCAAAAAGGGTACGCACAGGAGTCCGGGGTAACCGTATCCGGTAAGGTGATTGAATCGGGGACGAATCTGCCGATGCAGCATGTGATTCTTTCGGTTGCATCGACGGGAGCAATGACCCAGACCAACGAGCAGGGTGAATTTACCCTCAAGGTGCCCGACCTTCAATCGGAACTGATTGTGAACATGCCCGGATACAACATGCGACGCATCTTTATCCTGGGAAGGGAATCGCTCGTTATTTCCCTTATAAATGCCGATTTTATTTCGAACGACAACGGGTATTATCACCCGCTGGGAACCACTGCATTGAAAAATGCCACCCAGTCGGTCGGTACCTTAACCGCCAGTGAAATCAGCCCTTCGTCTTCCACTTCCTACGATCAGGCCCTGCAGGGGAATGCTGCCGGTTTGCAGATTATTGAACATTCGGGAATGCCCGGGCACAAAACGCTGATGAACATCCGGGGTTTTTCTTCCCTGTATGCCCGAAGCAATCCCACTCTCTTCATCGACGGGATGATTCACGAATACGGCTATGCCGACAACAGCCTCATGGAGGGTTATTCGTTAAACCCGATGGATGTCGTCGACATTGAAGATGTTGCCGATGTATCGATCGTTCGCGAGGGCGATGCCTACCTGGGATCGGCCGGTTCAAACGGGGTGATCTTCATCAATACCGAGCAGAAAAGCGAAGCAAGTACGGTGATTAAAATTGCCGGATACGCCGGTGTAGCCCTGATGCCCGATAAGCTCGGCGTTATGGACGCTTCAACCTATCGCGATTATCTGAACAAACGACTGACGGAGAATGGCTTGTCGGGCGATGCCATCAACACAGCCTATCCCTGGCTCAACGGTGGAGAAGGTTCGGCCGATTATTACAAATACAACAATTCGACCGACTGGCAGGATGAAATCTTTAAGATGGGTATTTTGCAGAAGTATTACATCTTTCTGAAAGGGGGCGACGATATCGCCACCTACAATATCTCGGCAGGTTATCTGAACCACGAAGGCATTTACGACGAAACAGCCTATTCCCGATTTAACCTCAGGATTAACGGGAAAATCAATATTACCGATCGCTTTTCCATTACACCCAATGCCAAACTGTCGCTGGCCGATAGTTATCTGCCCAACCAGGGACACAGCGCATTTAAAAATCCGTTGTTGTCGGCACTGCTGAAGCCACCGGTAATGACACCCTATGCACGCGACGAAGCCACCGGCGAAGCCCTGCCTTACCTCGACGATGTTGGGATGGAAAAGGTGAGCAACCCCGTGTCCATTGTTCAGGATGCAACCGGTACCAACCGGAATTATCACTTCCTGAGTTCGATTAATGCTATTTACAAAATCAGCGATCAGTTTACGATTTCCAACCTGATCGGGATCAGTTTCAACAATGCCCGGGAGAATATTTTTATCCCCGATAAAGGGCTTGTCGATGTAGGAATGGAAATTCTGACAACTCCCGACGGGCAATTGTATGGTTTGGCCGATAACAGCCCCGGCGATTTCATTAACGAATTCCGGTCGACGCAGAACCACACAACCGTTTCGTACGTCAACAACACCGACAACGGGCACCAAATCGATCTCAAAGCCGGTATTCGCTACATGGCCAACAGTTACAAACATAATTTTGGTATTGACCTGAATACTCCTTCCGACGATTTCCGGAGCCTGGGACAAGGATCGACCAATAGCTTTTTACGTACGTCAACGGGCGACAACCGGGAGTTGACCTGGATCTCCTATTTTGGCAATTTCCGGTACAATTTCCGGAATAAGTATTACCTGAATGCCAATGCTTCGTACGAGGCTAATTCGGCCGTTAATCAGCAAAACCGGTATAATTTCTTCCCATCGGTAAGTGCGGCATGGCGCGTTTCTTCCGAAGAATTTATGGCCTCATCGGGTTTGATCGAAGATTTGAAACTGAGAGCTTCCTGGTCGCAAACCGGAAACATGTACAGCAGTGTTTACGATTATTCCAAATTATACTACCGCGAAGAACGCATGGATCGCCTGGGCGTACCAACACGGGAAGTGATTCCAAACGAGGATCTTGAACTGGAGCGGAAAACAACCCTTAATGCGGGGATCGATCTTTCTTTTTTCCGGCAGGCGACCAATATCCATGTCGATTATTACATGGCATCGGTCGATAACCTTATTATCGAACAGAAACTTCCTTCCACCTGGGGTTTCACCAGCTATTTCGACAACGGGGGCGTACTCGATATTTCCGGTCTCGAAGTCAGCGTCGACCAGAAATTCAAAGTAGGGGATTTCTCGGGCGTTATTGCTGCAAATTTTACCCAGCAAACGACCCTCGTCTCGCAGTTGAATTTCATTACCGGGGCCGACAACCGGATCATCACTCCCGTTCCCGGCGCCGATTACATCACATCCGAAGGCCATGCCCTGAATGCTTTCTACGGATATGCCACCAACGGAATTTTTCAGTCCGACGATGAAGCGTCAAAAGTTACCGGTCCGAAGGGCGTTCCCATGAAAGCCGGCGATATCAAGTTTTGGGACAGCGATGGGAACAACATCATCAACGAATTGGATAAAACCATCATTGGCGACCCGAACCCTGACTTTTTCGGTGGCTTGTATGCATCGCTCCGTTTCCGTCAATTGGAGCTTTCGGCTTCGTTTAACTACAGTGTCGGAAACGATGTGTTCAATTATGTGCGCTATAAGGCCGAATCGATGGACGGGATGGGCAACCAGTTTACCACAGTACTCGACCGCTGGAGTCCCGAACGTACCAATGCAGCGATGCCACGGGCAGCTTTTGGCGATCCTGCCGGAAACACCTTATTTTCCGACCGTTGGATCGAAGATGGTTCCTATTTCCGGATGAATCGGCTGACCCTTACGTATAACCTGCCCCAAAGCAGTTGGTACAAAGGAATTGCCATTTACCTGTCGGCTTCCAACCTGTTTACCCTGACCAATTATTCGGGGTACGATCCTGAATTCATGTACATGAATAATCCCTTTTATATGGGTATTGATTACGGGCAGATTCCACAGTCGCGTTCGGTTATTCTGGGCTTAAAGCTTGATTTATAATTTTCTAATAATGAAAGGTATGAAAATGAATATACAATCGGTTATCCGAACTTTCGCCATCGGCCTGATCGCGGTTTTTACCCTGTCGTGCAGCGACGACTTCTTTGACCAGCAGGCCGGAAACCGGATTCATCCGGACCAGCATTACCAAACCATGGTCGATGTGGAACTTTCCCTGTATGGAGCCATTATTCCGCTCCAGGAAGTTTTGCCCAACCTGATCATGGTCGACGGATTGCGTTCCGACCTGATGGATGTAACACCCAATGCCAGTTTGTGGCTTCGCGAAATCAACAATCATGTTTTTTCGGCCGATAACCCGTATCTCGATATTTCGGCCTTTTACCGGTCGATTATCAACCTGAATGAAGTGCTGGTTAATTTGCCAAAGGTTTATGAAAATGATCCCAATTTCGACGATTTCTATATGAAATATGTTACCGGGGGAATCATGGGTATGAGGGCCTGGGTGTATCTTACCCTGTCGCGTCTGCAGAACGAAGTCGTCTGGATTGACGGAAATCTTACCGAACTTCCCGATAATCTGGGACAGACTTTTGTGTCGAAAGAGGCGCTTATTGATTCGCTGATCCAGCAAATTACTCCGTACATCCATACCGATCAGTTGCTGGCCGAAATGCAAATTCCCTATTTCGTGAACACGAAGGCCATGTTGGGCGAATTGTACCTCGAAAAGAACGATTATGCCAATGCAGCGGCCTTTTTAAAGCTGGCTTGCGAGAGTTATGGTAACGGTACCACGGTCTTAAAGGTCGACCGGACGTTTTCCCGCCAGTCGTGGATGAATATCTTTATTTCGGCCGAAAATAATGCAACCGAAGTATTGGCTGCTATGCCCTATAACCTTACCGAGCGTCAGGCCAATCCCTTGCGGATGTGGCTGGAAGGTACTTACGTTGTAAAGCCCACAGCGCCAATTATTAACCTGTTCAATGCCCAGGTAGGTCTGAAGGATTACCCGGGCGACGAAAGCCGGGGCATAGGTATTACCATCGATACCCTCTTTGGAAGTACGACCGATATGTACATCAAAAAGTATTCGCTCGATGCCGGACAGGAAGGATTTAGTTCCGATATTATTATCTCGCGGGCAGCCAACCTGCATTTAATGCTGGCCGAGGCCCTGAACCGTTCGGGGGAACACAACCTGGCCCTGGTTCTTTTGAACAGCGGGATCAACGGCGAAAAGACCAAACCTGCCGGCTATACAACATGGTCGGGTAACCAGGGAATTCGCGGACGGGCCTATGTGAAACCCCATGTACTACCCGAAGGCGTTACCGATGATTATGTTATTACCGAATGGATCGAGGACCGGATCATTGAAGAACGCATGCTCGAAATGGCTTATGAGGGACATCGTTGGTTCGATTTGGTCCGCATTGCCAAACGCCGGGGCAATCCCGATTTCCTGGCCGCGAAAGTAGCCGCGAAATTCTCCGACCCGGCTCAGGCAAATGCCATCCGGGAGAAACTGAAAGATCCGAAGAACTGGTACATTCCATTGGAAAAATAAACGACAATGAATCGACAAAAAAGTGGGGCTCAATGCCTCACTTTTTTTGTTTCCGGATAAACCAGGAGCAACACCTGACCCAACTGAAAAAACTCCCGGCACTTTAATGAGTCTGTTTTCTGACTACCTGCTTGTCGCAGGAAAGCTGTCTCCGTTCTTCCGTCTTCCGTCTTCGGTCTTCCGTCTTCGGTCTTCCGTCTTCGGTCTTCC
>DAIMEA010000243.1:0-6355 GCA_036725585.1 Prolixibacteraceae bacterium
GGATGATCAAACTCCGGGACGCCGAAAGCGGCAAAGAACTCTGGGTCGATACATCTAGCCGAAATACGCGGGGGGCTTATGCCCACTGGTGGCATGAACAATCGAAACAGCTCGATTTTGCCTTTACACGCTCGGGAGTCGATTACGTAAGTATCAACACCCGCGAAGACTACGTCCGTTCCCTAATGACCCTTTTTAAAAAGAGAGGCAGCCGGTTATGAAACGAACAAAGACCCTACTTCTGATTGCAATTCTCAGCTTTTTCGGCTTTGCCGGGAAGGGGCAGGAAGTGAAACCCCGGGCCCTGCTCGACAGTTCGATCCTGCTGATTGGCGATCAGGTTCACCTTCGGGTTGAAATTGAATACCCGTCCCAATTCGACGTACAGTTTCCCGTTCCACCCGATTCGCTGGCCGAATTTGTGGAAATTCTCGAACGCTCTTCTGTCGACACCCTGATGGTTGGACCCGACCGGAAGATGCTGTCCCAAAACTTTCTGATTACCTCATTCGACAGCGGGCAACACGTCATTCCTCCATTCTGGTTCAACATCCATTTCAACGGGATGATCGATTCGATCCCCAGCAACGCTCTTTTATTGAATGTATTCACTTTGCCAAAGATCGATTCGCTGATGCAGGCGCTAAAGGGGCCCATCGATATAAAAGCGCCCTACGAAGCCCCGGTGACCCTGAAGGAGGTGGCGCCGTGGATCCTCGGGAGTTTACTTGCTTTCGGGCTGATCTTTCTGGTTTTGTATGCCCTTCGGAGAAAACAAAAACACCAGCCGATTTTTGCCCTGCCTCAAAAACCCAAAGAGCCGGCCCACATTGTTGCCATACGGGAACTGGACCGGATCAAGGAGGAAAAAATCTGGCAACAAGGAAAAACAAAACTGTATTACAGCGAAATAAGCGATGTATTACGAAAGTATATCGAAGACCGTTTTTCGATCCCTTCGATGGAGCAGACGACCGACGAAACCCTGGCCGCTTTCAAATACCGGTGTTCGCTGCTGGATGAACGATCGTTTGAAAACCTGAAAAAAATCCTGACCAATGCCGACCTGGTGAAATTTGCCAAATACGAACCACTGCCCGACGACAACAACCTGGCCCTGGTCGATTCGTACTTTTTCATCAACCAGACCAAACAGGTTGAAGCGCCTGCTCCGAAAGAGCCTTTACCCGACGACCGGGAAGGCGACGATGTTGCAATGAAAGGATGAATGCGAACAAGGAAGACCGATAAAAACGATTGACATGAGCCATTACACTTACGCAAATCCGGATATGTTTTACCTGCTGCTGCTGTTGCTCCCCATGACTGCGTGGTACGTACTTCGTTTCCGCAAGAAAGGCGCCAGCTTAAAGATATCCACAACCCGAAGCCTTGAAGGACTTCGCCCGGGATGGAAGCATTATTTGCGCCATTCCCTTTTTGTAATGACCCTGGCAGCTGTTTCGTTGCTGGTTGTTTGCCTGGCCCGGCCCCAGTCGACCGAGAGCTGGGAGAACGTTTCGACCGAAGGGATTGATATTGTTATGGCTATCGACGTTTCGACCAGTATGCTGGCCCGCGATTTGCGGCCCGACCGGCTGGAAGCCGCCAAGGATGTAGCCACCCAGTTCATCGCCGGAAGACCTTACGATCGCATCGGGCTCGTGGTGTTCAGTGGTGAATCGTTTACCCAGTGCCCGCTTACCACCGATCATTCCGTAGTAAGCAACCTGCTTCGGCAAACCCAAACCGGCATTCTCGAGGACGGAACGGCCATCGGGAACGGCCTGGCCACCTCCGTTAACCGTCTGAAAGAAAGCGATGCCATCAGCCGTGTGATCATCCTGCTTACTGACGGAGAAAACAACCGGGGCGAGATCCCCCCCCTAACGGCAGCCGAAATTGCCAAAACTTACGGAATACGGGTGTACACCATCGGCGTCGGAACCATCGGAACAGCGCCCTATCCGGTACAAACACCCTTTGGAACACGGATACAGGACGTTCCGGTTAAGATCGATGAAGCCTCGCTGCAAAATATTGCTGACATAACCGGTGGAAAATATTTCCGCGCAACCAATAACGACAAATTAAAAAGGATCTATGAAGAAATCGATGCGTTGGAAAAATCCAAAATCGAAGTGAAGGAATTCAGCAAAAAACAGGAGGAGTTTCAATCCTTTGCCGTTGCAGCCATGATCCTCATCATGCTTGTGCTGTTGCTGCGGATATCGGTTTTCAGAACGATCCCCTGAAAAAAAAGATTGATTGAACCCGTAAAAACCAGGAAGAATGGAAATGTTCAGATTCGGAAACCCGGAATACTTATATGCCCTGATTGTCATACCCGTTTTGTTTGTTCTTTTTGTTTATTTCAACAGAAGGAGGAAGAAAGCCTTGCGGGAATTTGGTCGTCCCGAAATCCTGGCGCCCCTGATGCCCGGGGTTTCCCGTTCACGACCGGTTTGGAAGTTCTGGCTGCTGTGTTTTGCCCTGGCTTTTCTCATTGTGGGCATTGCCCGCCCCCAATTCGGATCGAAACTGCAAAAAATGAAGCGTAAGGGAATCGAGATTATCATTGCCCTCGACGTGTCGAACAGCATGATGGCCGAAGACATTCAGCCTAACCGGCTCGAACGGGCCAAAATGGCCATCTCCCGCTTAACCGAGCGACTCAGCAACGACAAAATTGGCCTGATCGTTTTCGCGGGCGACGCCTACACCCAAATTCCCATTACCACCGATTATGCTTCGGCCAAACTCTTCTTGTCGGCCATCAGCACCCATATTGTCCCCGTACAGGGAACGGCTATCGGGGCGGCTATCGATTTGGGCATCCGTTCCTTTACCCCCGACACCGAAAGCAGCAAAGCCATGATTATCATAACCGATGGGGAAAACCACGAGGATGATGCCGTTGAAATGGCGCGGCTCGCGGCAGAAAACAACATTGTTGTCCACACCATCGGGATGGGCCTGCCCCAGGGAGGACCTATACCGTTATACAATGCCAGCGGACAGAAGGATTTCCGCAGGGATAAAAGCGGAAATGTTGTCGTAACCAAGCTCGACGAAAAAACACTGCAACAAGTTGCCGCAGCAGGAAACGGAAAATACATCCGGGCCAACAATACCGAAGTCGGGATCAATTCCCTTTTCGACGAAATCAACAAACTGCAGAAAACCGAACTCGAATCGAGGGTCTATTCCGACTACAACGATCAGTTCATCTATTTTATCGTCGTTGCCCTGGCATTGGTTCTGATTGAATTTACGATCCTCGAACGGAAAAATAAGTTATTGAAGAATATTCGCCTGTTCAAAAAAACCGCATGATATGAAACGATTCACCATAGTTATCCTATTAACAGTTTGCACTCTTTCGGTTTTTGCCCAAAAGGAGCGAAAGTTTATCCGGAAAGGGAACCGTTTTTACCAGCAGGCTATGGAAAACACCGATTCCACCCGCTTCGACTCGGTCAATTTTGTGAATGCCGAAGTGGAATACCGCAAAGCGCTGGAAAAAAAGCCCAACGATTTCAAATCTCAGTTCAATATCGGAAACGCCTTGTTCAAGCAAAACAAAATGTACGAGTCGGGCGTACAGTTTGAACAGATCATTGAGGCCTCACCTTCAAAAGAAGATAAGGGTAAAGCCTGGTTCAATTACGGGAATTCGCTGTTGGCCCAGCAAAAACTCGACGAAAGTATCGAGGCGTATAAAAATGCCCTTCGCAACAATCCATCCGATCTCGAAGCCAAATACAACCTCGAGTTTGCCCGAAAAATGAAACAGCAACAACAGCAGCAACAACAACAGAACCAGGACCAGAACCAGGACCAGAACCAGGATCAGAACCAGGATCAGAACCAGGATCAGAATAAAGACCAAAATCAAGATCAAAACCAGAACAAAGATCAAAACAAAGACCAAAATCAAGACCAAAATAATGACCAACAAAACAACAAGAACCCGGATCAAAACAAGGATCAGCAACAGCAGCAACAGCCCAAAATATCGCGCCAGAACGCCGAGCAGATGTTGAAGGCCCTGCAAAACGACGAAAAAGAAACCCAGGAAAAGGTAAAAAAAGCACAGGCAGCGAAAGCCCAGCAAAACAAACCCGATATCGACTGGTAATCGTTCCGGGGACATATTTTGTCGCGGAACAATAAAAAGGAAGAACCAAAGGTTTACTATTTTTGTAGAACAAAAAAACGGATGCAATGTACCGGAAATGGATCATACTATTCTTATTGTTAACAGGATTGAGCTCCCTTGCCAACGACATCCGGTTTACCATGTCGGCTCCGGAAATTGTGGCCTCCGGGGAGCAATTCAGCCTGACCCTTTCTCTGAATGCATCGGGGCAGGATCTGCGCATGCCCGACATACCCGATTTCGATATTCTGATGGGACCCAGTGTTTCGCAAAGCAGGAGTTTCCGTAGCGAAAACGGGCGGATGACCCAAACAGTTGATTATTCGTATACGTTCATCCTCAGGGGCACAAAGGAAGGAACCTTCACCATACCCCCGGCCACCATCAAATCGGGGAAGGAGATTTATCAATCCAATTCGATTTCGATAAAAGTGATCCAGGGGCGGCAACCTGCCGCGGGAACACCCCAGGGCCAACCGGGAACCGCGACACCCCAGGCCACCCGGCCGGCAAGCGCCTCGGACGAAGAACTTTTCATCCGGTACGAAGCCGACAAGAAAAATGTGTACAAAGGCGAAATGATCGCCATCCGGTTTAAACTTTACAGCCGGGTTGCCCTCTCGGTAGTCGACCAAACCCTGCCCTCCTTCGAAGGATTCTGGACCCAGGACATCGAGCTTCCCCAGGGAAATCCTGCCCCCGTCAGGGAAGCTGTCGATGGAATTATTTACAATGTCTACACCCTTCAGAAAAAAATCATCATACCCCAGCAAACCGGCACTTTGTACATCGAACCGGCCGAGATGATTTTTGATGTCCAGAAAAGGGTTGCCCGGCAAAGCATATTCGACGACTTCTTTGGCTCGTATCAGAACATTCGCACCAGCGTGAAGTCGAAACGCGTTGCCATCCAGGTTAAAGAGCTTCCGGCTGCACCGGCCGGTTTTACCGGCGCTGTGGGAAAATTTTCCCTTTCGTCGGATATTGATAAAACAAGCATAACGACCAACGAAGCCATTACCCTCGATGTTACCGTGAACGGAAGCGGAAACCTGAAACACATCAATCCGATCGGATTTAGTTTCCCGGCCGATTTCGAAGTGTACGAACCGAAAACATCCTACAACTACAAGGCCTCAGATAACGGCATCATCGGGAACACCCGTTTCGAACAGGTTGTTATTCCCCGTTATGCCGGCGATTTCACCATCCCGTCGCAAAAGTTCATCTATTTTGATCCTTCGGTCGTAGAATACAAAACACTCACAACAAAGCAATTCGACATCCATGTCGAAAAAGGCACCGACGATCAAAGCGCTACGGTAATGAGTTCCATTTCGAAAGAAAATGTGCGTTTTATCGGGAAAGATGTCCGCTTCATCAAACAAGACCATCGAAAACTGAACCACAAAAACCAGCTCTTTTTTGGATCCCTTCCGTTCTACCTGGGTTATGCCGGTTTGCTGCTGGTCTTCATTGTGCTGGTTCTTTTGCAGCAAAAAAGGCTTCGGGAAAATGCCGATGCGGCCCTGATGCGCAATAAAAAAGCCAGCAAAATGGCCCGGAAACACCTGAAAGCAGCCGCCACATGTGTTCGAAACCAGAACAAGGACGAGTTTTTCGATGCCTTATTGCGGGCATTCTGGGGCTATTTGAGCGATAAACTGACCATTCCGCTTTCGGGACTGAACCGGGAAAATGTGACCGAAACACTGCAACAATACAGTGTGGATGAAGCGACCATCGCCCTGTTCCTGCAATTGGTCGACACTTGCGAAATGGCCCGTTTTGCCCCGGCTTCGGCCAATGAAGAAATTTCGGAACTCTACCGAAAAGGAGAACAACTGATCAGCAAACTGGAGAAACAAATCCGTAAAAAAACAAAATAATGAAGAAGACGGTTATTGCCTTCATGTTCCTGTTCTTTTCGGCTTCCTTTCTGAAAGCCGGAGCGTTGGACTCATTGGATCAGGCCAACCGGTATTACCTTTCGGATGATTTTGCACGGGCAATCGAAAGCTACGAAAACCTGATAAACCAAGGATACGAGCCGGCCGCTCTATACTACAACCTGGGGAATGCCCACTACAAAAGAGGGAACCTGGCCCGGGCCATTCTGAATTACGAACGGGCGCTTCTGCTGGCTCCCAACGACGAAGACATTCGTTTTAACCTCGAACTGGTGAACCAGTT
>DAIMEA010000244.1:0-6353 GCA_036725585.1 Prolixibacteraceae bacterium
ACGCCGTGGAGCACTTATGCTATCGGTTTTAATCAAGCATCCCGATGTCGAACAATTCATCGATGCTAAAATGGAACAGGGGAAAGTTACCGGGGCCAATATCTCGGTAAAAATCGACGATGCTTTTATGAAGGCTGTCGACAGCGATACGCCCTACACCCAGAACTATCCGGTTTATTCCGATCAGCCTGCCTACGAAAAACAAATTGATGCCCGTGCCGTTTGGAACAAAATTGTTCACAATGCCTGGCAATCGGCCGAACCCGGAATACTTTTCTGGGACACCATCATCCGTGAATCGGTTCCCGACTGCTACGCCGACCTGGGCTATCGCACCGTTTCGACCAATCCCTGCGGCGAGATACCCTTATGCCCCTACGATAGTTGCCGGCTGCTGGCCATCAATCTGTATTCGTACGTCGAGCATCCCTTCACCAAACAGGCGCGGTTCAATTTCGACCTGTTCAAAAAGCACGTTGGACTCGCCCAACGAATTATGGACGACATCATCGATCTGGAGTTGGAAAAGGTGGATGCCATCATTCGGAAAATTGAAGGCGATCCCGAATGTGAGGAATTGAAAGCCACCGAACTGAACCTTTGGAAAAACATCCGTACCAAAGCGAAGGAAGGTCGCAGGACCGGTGTGGGCATTACCGCCGAAGGCGATATGCTGGCTGCCCTTAACCTCCAGTACGGAAGCGAAATTGCGACCGATTTCTCCGAAGAAGTGCACAAAACCGTTACCCTCGAAGCATATCGCTCGTCGGTGCAGATGGCCAAAGAACGCGGTGCATTCAAAATTTTCGACGCCCAACGTGAAAAGAACAACCCGTTTGTGAACCGGATCCGGAAAGCCGATCCGGAACTGTACGAAGAAATGAACCGCAACGGGCGGCGAAATATTGCCCTGCTCACCATTGCACCTACCGGAACCACCAGCCTGATGACCCAGACAACCTCGGGAATTGAACCGGTGTTCATGCCGGTTTACCGCCGAAGACGAAAAGTGAACCCGACGGAAAAGGATGTTGTGGTCGATTTTGTCGACGAAGTTGGGGATAGTTGGGAAGAATATACTGTATTCCACCATAAATTCAAAACCTGGATGGAAGTTAACGGATACGATCCCAACAAACGCTACTCGCAGGAGGAACTCGATGAATTAATTCAAAAATCGCCTTATTATAAAGCAACTTCCAACGATGTCGACTGGCTGAATAAAGTCCGCATGCAGGGCCGAATCCAGAAATGGGTCGACCATTCCATCAGCGTTACCATCAATATGCCCGAGGACGTAACTGTGGATCTGGTGAACCAGGTGTATTTCGAGGCCTGGCGTTCGGGCTGCAAAGGCGTTACGGTGTATCGCGAAGGGTCTCGCTCGGGCGTTCTGATTTCCAACAAGAAAAAGAAACAGAACAAAGAAGAATCCGAAACCATCTTCCCAACCAAACGACCCGAATGCCTCGAAGCCGATGTGGTCCGTTTTCAGAACAGCCGGGACAAGTGGATCGCTTTTATCGGCCTGATTGATGGAAAACCCTACGAAATTTTTACCGGACCTGCCGATGACGAAGAAGGATTGTTGATTCCACGTTCTGTAAACAAGGGAATGATCATTAAACGGAAAGAAGGCGAAGAAACACGCTACGATTTCCAATATACCAACAAAAGAGGGTATAAAACCACGATGGAAGGACTTTCCTACAAATTTAATCCCGAGTTCTGGAATTATGCCAAACTTATTTCCGGTACCTTGCGGCACGGTATGCCCATTCATAAAGTGGTGGAGCTGGTATCCAGCCTCATGCTCAACGACGAATCGATCAATACATGGAAAGCCGGGGTGGCAAGAGCCCTGAAAAAGTATATCCCCGATGGAACGAAAGCCGAAGGAGCCGAGTGTGCCAATTGCGGTTCCAACAATGTGATCTATCAGGAAGGATGCCTGACCTGCAAAGACTGCGGGCATTCGAAGTGCGGTTAGGATTGAGCGTAGCTTTAAAAGGAACGGTTTCAAAAGGAATACTTTTGAAACCGTTCCTTTTATACAAAAGCCCAAGCATGCCCCATGTTAAATGCATTAAAACTGTGCGCCCTGCTTTATGCCGGCTGTCTTTTTTTTATCCCCGAATTCGACTATATTTGTGAAGCTTTTCCAAAACGGGATTGTAATACTCAATATTGAAAATGAGACAATTATTCATCCTTTTTGTGCTGATTTCTCTTTGTGCAGGCAAAACCAGGGCACAATCCATTTCCAGCGATATCCCCGAACGATCCAACCCCGACTCCATAACCTATTTTTTGCATCCGGTCGACTCATTGGATGGGAACGTTGCCTTTGTCCTAAATGAACATTTAACAATTAATTCAGATTCCCGGATTGAAACCCTGATCCGGATCCATCAGGATGAAAACATCCGGCAGGGAGGGATCACCGGATACCGGGTGCAACTCTTCCAGGGCAACAAAGAGAATGCTTATCAGATGAAGGCGCGGTTTATTGCCCGCTACGAGGATATACCTGTGTACATTCGTTTTTATTCGCCCGATTTTAAGGTTCGTATCGGCGACTTTCGCACCCGGAGCGAAGCGATTAAATGGAAGTATACGATCGAAAAAGATTTCCCCGATGCCTTTCTTTTTATCGTGGAGGATCGGATCAATTACCCCGGCCAATAACGGGAAAAACGAAGAATGCAAGATTTATGAGTGAGTTGATCAAACACGAATGTGGCGTTGCACTGATCCGTTTGTTGAAACCCCTGGAATATTATCAGGAAAAATACGGCACCTGGATGTACGGCCTGAACAAGCTCTATCTGCTGATGGAAAAACAGCACAACCGGGGGCAGGACGGGGCCGGACTGGTTTCCCTGAAAATTGATTACACCCCGGGCGAAGAATATCTCGACCGGCTTCGCTCCATCCGGCTCAACCCCATTAAGGATATTTTTGATAAAATTCATAAAATTTACGCCAAGGCCGGGAAAAACAACCCGGATCATTTCCACGACCCTGTATGGGCAAAGAAAAATCTTCCCTTTTCCGGCGAAGTATATCTGGGGCATCTCCGTTACGGCACCTTTGGCCGCAATTCCATTGAGTTTGTGCATCCCGTGATGCGACAAAACAACTGGCGATCAAGAAATCTGGTCCTGGCCGGGAACTTTAACCTGACCAATACCGATGAGTTGTTCGACCTCCTGGTCACCCTCGGACAACATCCGAGTGCCTACACCGATACCGTAACCATCCTGGAGAAAGTGGGCCATTTTCTCGACGAGGAAAACCAATTGCTGTTCCGGCAATACAAAAACGAGGGTTTGTCGAACGTCGATATTTCCCATGCCATTGAAAAGAACCTCGACATTCAAAAAATATTGGAAAGCTCATCCCGCGACTGGGACGGAGGATATACCATTGCCGGAATGATCGGTCATGGCGATGTTTTTGTCACCCGCGATCCCTGGGGCATCCGCCCTGCTTTCTATTACCACGACGATGAAATTGTGGTCGTCGCCTCCGAACGCCCCGTGATTCAAACCGTGATGAATGTAAAGTATTCTACGGTGAAAGAAGTCAACCCGGGTGAGGCTCTTATCGTAAAACGCGATGGGAGAATCATGATCGAAATGGTTCGTGTTCCGCACAAAAGGAAAGCCTGTTCGTTCGAACGGATCTATTTTTCCCGCGGAAGCGATCGCGATATCTATCACGAGCGAAAAGAATTAGGGCGGCTTCTGGCTCCGACCATTCTTGAAAAAGTGGGGTACGATTTCGACAATACCGTCTTTTCCTATATCCCAAATACGGCCGAAACATCGTTCTACGGACTGATGGAAGGTGTTCGCGAACACCTGCTCGGATGGAAAAAGGAGCAGATTAAAGCCCTGAACGGGAATTTAACCGAAGAGCGGATCGGGGAAATAATTTCCGTGCAACCCCGAATGGAAAAAATTGCCATCAAGGATGTTAAATTGCGGACCTTCATTTCGGGCGACAGCGGGCGGAACGATCTTGTAGCCCATGTGTACGATGTGACCTATGGCGTTGTGAAAAACGACGAAGATACCCTAGTTATTATCGATGATTCCATTGTGCGGGGAACGACCCTGAAAGAGAGCATCATCCGGATACTCGACCGGTTGGTGCCCAAAAAAATCATCATCATTTCGTCGGCTCCCCAAATTCGTTATCCCGATTGTTATGGAATTGATATGGCCGAACTGGGCAAATTTGCCGCTTTCAATGCCGCCATTGCCCTGCTGAAAGAAACGGGCCAGGCTACAATCATCGATGAAGTGTATCGGAAATGCTGCGAACAACGCAATCTGCCCAAAGAAGAAATTGTTAACTATGTAACCGAGATATACCGGCCTTTTTCAACCGAAGAACTGTCCCGGAAAATAAGTGAAATGCTCAAACCCGACGATTGTCAGGCCGAAGTGGAACTGGTTTTCCAAACCGTGGAAAACCTCCATAAAGCCTGTCCAAACCATTTGGGCGACTGGTACTTCACCGGCGATTATCCAACACCCGGAGGCAATAAAGTAGTCAATAATTCCTTCATTTTTTATTATGAAGGCAAACTGGGCAGGGCTTATAACGGATAACCCCATTCCCGGAACCGAAATCCTCCGGAATGTATTTACCCCGGGAATACTTAATGAATGTCGATGACCGACTCTTTTGATGTGAGATACGTTTCGATATGCCGGTCTTTTTTCGCCTTGTATATATCGTCGATGGTGACAATGATCCCGGTTTCTTCTACGTTTCCAAAATGATCGTTTACGGCCGTGCCAAAGGTGCGCATGGTAGGCGAGAGGCTCATATACGCATTAATCAGAGGTGGGATGTTTTCGCCAAACTCCCGAACATTTTTGGATAGGATCTTGTAATCCTCAACATAATCGTCGTGAAGAAAAAAGCACTGTATTTCAGAGAAATCAATATTCAATTTGTAGTGATCTTTTGGATAAACCAGCTCTTCGTGGTCGTTGAAATGCTTTCGCAGAAAATAAAGAATGAAATTCCGTGCAACAATGTTGAAATGGGTATACATGGTTACCTTTCCGAAGAAATATTTCATTTCGGGGTGGTCGACCGTAAGCGCCCCAAGCCCGTCCCAAAGATTGTCGAGGGCAAAAAGCGCTTTTGCTCCTGCTTTGCTCGACTGGTAATCGGGTTGGACAAACGAACGGCCCAGTTCGATGGTATAAGGTAAATAATCCTTTCTGAATTTCTCGGTAAAGTGAAACATCCGTGCTGTGGCCAACATGGGCTCACCATCCTCGAAATACCCCAGACGATCGCACAAGATATACCGATAGCCCCCCAGGATCTCTTTTGCATCGGGATCCCAAACAATCAGTTGCTTATAAGGAACCTCGCAGGTGTCGTACTCATCGATATCGGTTTCCTTCCCGGTTCCGCCGCCTGCTTTCCGGAAGGTAATTTCGCGTAAACGACCGATTTCGTGCATAACGTTCGGCGCATCGTGGGCGGTTACAATATAAATCCGGTTGCCTCCCTTGTTGGTTTCCCGCATGAGTTTTTCAGGAGTAAGCTCTTGTTCAATCAGCTCAACAGGCAATCTGGAAACAATTTCCTTCATGTTATGATTTCTTAATCATTACAAATATACATTTATTAAACTGGGCTCGCGAATGTTGCAACGAATAAAATCATTTTATTAAAGCGTATGTTCTTTGTTTTATTTCCTCGGCCCATTCAATGGGACGTTTCGAGGGAGTAAAGGTTTGCCAGGGAATGGGGTTCCCTATGTGAAGGCGAAAGATTTGATTTCGTTGCCGGAACATCTCGTCAACCAGAAAAACCATTTCAATGTTAAATTTGATGCGCAGGGCTTTTCGGATACGAGCCAGATTATAAAAAAAGTTGGAATTTCTTCCTTCAAAAAAAACGGGAACGATATTCATTTTTTGCTGTACCGCTCGCTGAATGAAATGCTTTTGCCAGGTCAGGTCCATAACCTTGCCCTTAATTTTGCGGGAGCACAATCCGGCTGGAAAAATCAGGATGTGTGTCTCCGATTCGTACATTTCCTCGACCAGTTTAGCAGAATGACGAACCTGACTCCCAACTTTGTTAATGGGCACGAACCAGTCTTTCAACGGGGAAACCGCCATTAAAAAATCATTGGCCAGGGTTCGGGTGGTGCCGAATTTTTCGTTCAGTACTTTCAGAATGATGGTTCCATCGAGCCCGCCAAGAGGATGATTCGAAACAAACATGAGCCGCTCCCCTTTTGTAGGTGAAAAGTCTTCCCCTACAATCTCGTAACGAATGTTCAGGGATTCGATAAACTTACCCACAAAGGG
>DAIMEA010000245.1:0-6331 GCA_036725585.1 Prolixibacteraceae bacterium
TTGGCAACGAAGTGTTTATCGACTGGCCAACCTTCGACTGGGACAACTGCGACAATGCCGATGTCGATTTCCAGGCGCAATGCAGTTCCGACAGCGAATTTAATGAAGGCACAGCCACCTTTTTTCAGGAAACCCAGTGGTTCGACAGTGTTTCAAATTACACCTTCACAAGCCTGCCTGCCAATATCAGCCTCTATTTCAGGGTACACAGCCGCGACGGGGCCGGCAACCTTTCGGGCTGGTCGAACCCCCGGACAACCATCCCCGGGGCGCCGGTCATGCACGAAGAGCCCGAATACAGTGCCGATGGCAGCAACACGGTTTATTGGTCGCGGCCCCCTGGTAGTTACAGCAATACCGAGTTTCAATACAAAGTATTATGCACCAACAGCGCCGACATAGCCAGTGCTACCCATACCGATGAATCGGGCTGGATCACGGACACTACCTGGACATTCAGCGGCCTCGACGATAACCAAACCTATTTTTACCGGGTTAAGGCAAAAAACGGACTGGATGAATATACCAACTGGTCCGACCCGGTTTCGTCGACCCAGGATTACGACATTCCCGAGCAGCCATTCATTGAAGACCTCCTCCCGGCTGAAGTGAATACCAACTGGGTGCAATTCCGTTTTATCAATATCGATTGCGATTACGAATACATTCTGGAATACGCCAACAACAGCGCGTTTTCCGGTTCAACATTGGTTGAAACAGGCTGCCTTTCATCCTACAAATTTCACTTCCCCACAACAATGAACGATGAAACGGTATGGTTCCGGATCAGGGGCAAAAACGGGACGAAATACAGTGAATATTCAAATCTTGTAAGCACTTACTACAACCCTGATCCGGCGCTTATGGAATACATTTACTATGTTTCTCCAACCGGGAATGACGGCAGGGCGCCCAATGTAGCCATGAGTTATGACACCCCCTGGAAAACCATTCAACATGCCGTGGATAATGCCGAAAACGGAGGAATCATTAAAGTTGCCGGCGGAACCTATGCAGAAGATGTAATCATAAACAAACCTGTTTCGGTTCAGGCGCTGAACAATACTATTATGCCTGAAGTAACCGGGCCGGCCGGGCCGGCTTTCACCATTTACTCCGACAGTGTTTGCCTTTCCTATTTAAAACTCTATACCAGTTACTTTCTGAATCGTGCAGCTGTAAAAGCCCAAACAGTTCAAGCTGTTCAAATCGATCATTGTACTATTGGAATTTCAACAACCGAAAATGCGTACTATGGAATATGGTTCAACAATGTGCATAATTCTACCATTGAATCGAACACAATTGACTTCAACACCGAGGGCATATACCTTTCAAATTCAACCAATAACACACTCTTCAGCAACAATATCCATTACAGTGAAGAAACAAGCCTTTCTCTTTATTTATCGGACATCAATTCAATTATTAACAACGATGTATTCGAACAGCCAACGGCTCTTGTAATAAACAATTCAACATACAACAATTTTTCGTACAATATTTTCATGGAAAGCGACCTGAATATATATTTAACAGGATCATCGGGCCGGAACCAGTTTTGCCAAAACGGGATAACCTGGGGCACTACCGGTATATCGAACAACTGCCCCGCAGATCATGAAAATAAATTTTACCTGAACTATCTCAACAACAATACACTTGATATTGAAACTACCCATGGCGAAAACTGCAACATGCAATCGCCCGTAAAATTCGCATACAGGCACAACAGCATCGCTTTTAAAAATTACATTGGCAACTCATATACCGACTATACATGGAACGATATTGACAACAATGCCCTTGGAGATACCCCGTATAGTTTTGATACTAACGGAGAGGACAAATACCCGGTAACAAACGGCCGCGATTTCAATATCAGAAGCTGGTTTTTATCGTCGGACCACAGTTTACCCGGAAAAAGCGATCAAAAAGGCGGAGAGATTGAAATCCAAAACGGTGAAACATATAACTGGGTTTCATCAAAATTATTCTCATACACCGATTTTCCTGAAGGAAGCGACAGATGGGAAATAAACTGGTTAATTAAGCTAGCATTAAAACAAGCCATTACTGCCGGCGGAACTTTTCAGATTGACGTTGGATACTCCCCTTCATCAACAGGCGCCCCATTTTATACAACAGGTATAACAGGAACTTTCGATAAAAATGATGCCTCTGATTTCGATTCCCGTATTTTCTACCTTGGCCTTGAACCTGAAGCTATGGATTTGCCCAGGGGACAATACCTTGTTCTGAAAATTACCAATCAAACCGGTGAAACCATGACCGTGAAAACCGGAGGAAGCTGGAGTTATCTTACCCCGCCCCCGGCAGGAACCTGTGCACCTTATATTTTGAATGAGTACAGCGTTACAATTGAGGAAGATTCACAACCCCTTTGTACCTGTGCACCCTTTTGCTGGCAAAACCATGTCTGGGATCCCGACACACCTTTTGAAGACCTTGAAATAACCTTTACCAATGGCGAACACGTAGACTATATTCTCGATCACGAAGATTTCGTGGGCACGGGTTATCGCTTTGTACCCGAGGAAAACTGGTCAGGCTTTGATACCTTGTGGATGCATGTTTCCGATGGGAATGCTTCAAACAGCCGTACTTTTGTAGTATATGTTTCACCCGTTGACGATGCCCCGGAAATTGACACTGCCTTTGTACATTACATGAACGAAGACGGTCAATCGCTTATTTATAATTCACAATACGAGGCCTTTTTCGGGCAGTTTGTCGAAGACCCCGATAACGATTTTGATGAACTTTATTTCACGGTTGAAACCATCGACCTGGATGAACTGGGCGCGTACAATTACAACAGCATTCTTTTAAGGCCCCATACAAATTTTAACGGCTGGACCAGCTACAGGCTTATTGTCAGCGATGGCGAACTGGCCGACACAGCCGAATGCAAAGTATATGTTAATCCGGTTAATGATTTTCCTGAAGTGAAATTCAATTTTACCCTGAACATGGAAGAGGATGAAACCGTGACCTGGGGTTTTGACCATACGGGATATCGTTGGAATACGACAACCTGGACATTTCCCTATGAGATAAACGATGTTGATACGCCCGACTCACTTATTGTATTGAGCAACAACCTGGCCGACCGGAACGACTCAACTTTTATGATCGTGATTGAAAGCAGCGACCATATTGATGTGGGGATTTCGGGCAACGATTTCACCTTTACCAATAATACCAAAGAATGGAGCGGCACCGATACCCTGACCATCACGGTTCATGATCCTGCTGCCGACACAACCTATAACATTGAAAAAGCATGGCCGGTTATTGTACATGCAACAAATGACCGCCCGCAACTCACGGGTCAACCTGTAATCCGTTTTAACGAAGACGAGTCGTTATGGATTAAAGTCGATACTCTAGGAAACTATTTTGCCGACAACGACAACAGCGATGATGAACTTTTCATCTCAATTATATCAAACAATGTATTGGTAAAAGAAAACGGCAATATCTATTATACCGAATATCATTACACTTCATTTGCAGGAGATGATTCCTTAAAATTTTTCGCACCCCAGAACTGGTTTGGTAACGATACCCTCACCATACGGGTTCATGATGGATCTACGCCATCAACAATAGGAAGCTGGGTAGTAACCGTCGATCCGGTGAATGATGCACCCATTGCAGGTACATTACCCAACATCCGGTTCAACGAAGACGACACCCTTTATGTGAACCGCTCTTTCTTTACCGACCGTATCAGCGATGCCGAAACGCCCGATAGTTTACTTCTGATAACCATTCCCAACGGAATAAAAGTAAGGTGTACGGATCGGGATACCGCGTTCCTTTTCGCTTCGTTTGAAAATGCAAACGGGTCTGAGACACTGAACGTGATTGTGAGCGATGGTGAACGGACCGATACCACCACCCTCTTCTGCCGGATTGACCCGGTAAACGATGCCCCTGTTATTGATTCCCTGCCAAGGATTATCTTCCCCGAAGACCAGTTCCCTGAATACAACCAAAGTTTCTGGTACGCTTATGTTGAAGACGTTGAAAACAATGATCAGTCGTTAACTTATCAGGTTTTACAAGGAAATAATGTAAGCATAGGCAGAGATGGCAACGACGATCATGATCGTTTTGTTTGTTCATGGAACTGGTTTGGTACCGACACACTAAAACTAAGGGTATTTGATGGACTATTGGCCGACACGGCAATTTTTATCGTTGAAGTGACCCCTGTAAACGATGTCCCTGTAATTGAAGGGCTCCCGTCGTGTTCAATGCAGGAAGACGACACATTGAGCCTGGCTTTTTCCTGGTTCTATCCATACATCAGCGATGTGGAAACACCCGATTCTCTTCTTATCCTCAACATTCAGGGAAATTCTCATATTACAGTTGAAACAGCAGACACGCTCTTCCGTTTCATTCCCGAAGCCGACTGGAACGGAAATGCCTACCTCAGCATTACAGCAAGCGACGGAGACACAACATCTGCCCAGGAATATTTGCATATTTTCGTTCACCCTGTAAACGACTCCATCCACATTGTATTCCCCGAAACAATTACCGTAACCGAAGATATTTCATTTGATTTCGAAGTTGAAATGGATAATCCCGACAATGACGACTGCGGATGGTGGCTCGAAAACCGGCCATCGTGGATGCAAAACAATACCAATACTATCTTCGGTCAATTTGGCGAAGGGATCAGTGAAGATTGTACCTTTTATATTATCGGTTGGGAAATTGGCGGGTTAACCGACACTCTTGAGGTATATGTGGATGTAGTAGCCGTAAACGATCCTCCTTACATTCGGTTTCCGGACACGATCTTTACACAGGCATCTACCGCGCTTAACGAACAGATCATTGCAAACGATCCCGAAGATTCAACTCTGGTATTTTCTTTAGGTAATCATCCCGACTGGCTTCTGCTTAACGGCAACTTCATTAACGGGACCACTCCTGCCGATTTTTCCGATACATCGTTTGTTCTCATTGCTTCCGATGGTGAGCTAAACGATACAGCTATTGTAGCATTAATTGACTCTATACTTCCATTACCAAAGGTGATTATTACCAGCGATGATTACATTAATGGCACTGAAGATGTTGATCTCGAATACATCGCATCAGCCTTTAGCCCAATGGGTATTCCTGCTGCCATCAGTTTCCGGGGATTGCCTGCATGGCTTGTCCAGGATGGTGACACCCTTACCGGCACTCCTCCAAACGGGGTTCTTTCAGATACAATATGCGTTATTGGCACAGACGGCTTTTCTGAAAACGATTCAATGGATGTATTTATCAGCATAACGCCCATAAACGATCCCCCGGTTATCACTTCTAGCAAAATTGCCTTTGCAAAGGAAGATTCATCGTTTGTTTACAAGGCCGAAGGTTCTGATGAAGAAGGCGATCCGCTAAACTTTCATTTCGATTACGATCAAACATGGTTGTTCACGGCAGGCGACTCCCTGTATGGAACGCCCCCCGAGGGAGTTCTGGAATTTCAATTTATGCTGACTGTTTCCGACGGGCAGCTTTCGAATGCCCAGTTGGTATTGGTGAATATAACAGCTGTAAACGACCCGCCTGTGCTAACATCAAGCGATACGATACAGGTTTACGAAGACATCGCTTTTGAATATCTGGCAACCGGTGATGATGCAGAAGACAGTACCATAACAATAACATTCGACCAAGTCCCCACCTGGATGAGCACTTCGGGTGACACCATTTCCGGCACACCGGTTGAAGGCACAGCCGATACAACTTTCGTAGTCCACATTTCCGATGGTGAAATTAATCCCGGTTATACGGTAACAGTAATTGCAAATGCCATAAACGATGCGCCAACACTCGATTCCTTACCGGCAATTGATGGCACTGAAGATACGCCTTTCGACATTGTGTTTGCCAATTATGAAACCTTTGCCCACGACACCGACAACGTTTTCAGTGAACTGAACTGGGAGGTTGATGGCAGCAGTTCCGTATTCACCGTGGTCAGCAACGGAAATACCAGCGCTACCCTCACCCCGCCCGAGAACTGGAGCGGTTCCTCATCGGTGGAAGTTACAGTAGACGATGGGGAATTTTATGCTTCACGTATTGTATCGGTTAACATCGACCCGGTGAACGATGCACCTGTTGCCGAAACATTCCCTGAACTTCAGATGAACGAGGATCAAACCATCTATAAAAACATGGAATTCTTTACAAGCCGTTTCAGCGATGTGGAAACCCCGGTTGATTCCCTTGAGTTTACCATCCCCGACGGGCTGATTGTGAAGCCCACGAAACTTGACACGGCCGTTCG
>DAIMEA010000246.1:0-6315 GCA_036725585.1 Prolixibacteraceae bacterium
AAGAGGCCATATTTGAAAATGTTGTACCGGTTGAACCGGTTTTTGGTTTGAAACAAAGCCGGATCGGCTCCTTTTTCGATCATGGCCATTTTTTCTTTGTGACGGGCTGAGGCCACAACATAAACGATCCCGAAAATGGACGCAAACAACGCAATTGGTACAATAATGTCTTCCATGACTATTCAATTTTTAATGAAACAATTTGATAAATTTTCCCTTTTGACGCTGCTTTTTCAAATCGGTTACAAAAAATATGCAGACCTATTGGTAATTTTTTCTGATCAGTCTCTATTATTGACCGATTGCTTTGCTGATGCGAACTTGGATTATCCAAATGCCCGATTCATTTTTTTCTCAAAGGGAAATTCTTCTTGTAACCAAATTTTCTTTTTAACGTCTAATCGTTCGAATGAATGATGATATCGTCTATATCGATCGGGTCCTGAAAGGCGACAAGGGTGCTTTTTCTTATCTGGTGAAAAAGTATGAGAATATGGTTTATTCTTTGGCATTCAAAATGTTGAAAAACGAGAGCCATGCCGAGGATCTGGCTCAGGAAGTGTTCATTGAGGTGTTTCGTTCTCTGGCACAATTTCGCGGTAAGGCAAAATTTTCGACCTGGATCTACCGGATTGCGTACAACAAATCGATTACCTTTCTGCGGAAAAACCGGCCCGAACGTTCCTTCGACGACGTGCTTTTTCTTGAGCGGAGAGGGGGCAGCGACGAAACTCATCAAGAACAGGTAGCAGAGGAAGAAACCCTTGAATCGCTGCAGAAAGCCTTACGGGAATTGTCGGATGATGAACAGATTATGATTTTGTTGCATTACTACGAAGGGCAATCAATCGACGAAATTGCTACGGTAATGCGCATCAGTTCGTCGAACGTGAAGATTAAGTTGTTCCGGGCCCGGAAGAAAATTAAGGAGAAAATGGACCTTCTGCAGGTTGAATATGCATTTTAACGAGTAAATTTGAAGCGATGGAAGAAAGTATCAAACGAGCAGCCGAAAAGGAATTTGTAAAAAAAGCTCCGGATCATTTTACCGACAAGGTGATGCAATCTGTTTTTGAATGCAGCATAAAGCCGGTAGTCAAACCATTGATTTCGACCCGGGGGTGGATTTTGGTCGCTGTTTTTATCGTAGGCCTGGTTGTTTTGGTTGTTCAAACACCCCTGTCTTCCGATGCGGATTCTTCCTCCTGGTTTAGCTTGTCCCGTTTGGAGCCTTTTTTAAACCGGCTGCCTGAATGGAGTTTTCAATTACCCGAAAAGCTTACAGGCAGTAGTTTATTTGTGCTTATGTCAGTCAGTCTGGCTCTGTTGTTTCTCTTTTCGTTCGACCTTATTCTTTCCCGTCGGAGTCGGTAATTTTGTCGAGAACATAGCGGATCAGTTTTTTCATAAGGGGCCGGTACCTTTCGTTTGCTTCGAGGGTAACCCGGTTGGCAATTATCAGGCAGATGGTGACGGCTTCGTGTCCCAATAGTTTCGCCAATCCGTAAATAGCCGAACTTTCCATTTCGTAGTTGGTGATCCGCTTCCCCGAGAAGGAAAACGATTCGACTTTTTCATTCAATCCCGGATCGGCTAAAGGGAGACGCAAAATCCGTCCCTGGGGACCGTAAAATCCCGGAGCCGAAATATTGATGCCGGCAACGGTTCTTTCACCCGATAATTTCCGGAACAGGGCTTCGGAACAATCAACCACGTAGGGTTTGGCAAACAATTCGTTCCAAAGCGTGTGGTGTGTGAAAGCCTCTTCAAAATCCCGGTCGGAAATAGCATTTCTCCCTTCGTAAAAATTGAGCAGGCCGTCGAACCCGATCGATTTTTCGGAGAGTACCCATGAATTGACCGGAATATCGGGTTGCATACTGCCCGATGTTCCCACCCGGATCAGGCGCAGTGGGGTATGTTCTTTTTTTAGTTCCCGCTTTTCCAGGTCAATGTTCACCAGGGCATCCAGTTCCGACACAACAATATCGATGTTGTCGGTTCCGATTCCGGTGCTGACCACCGTAAGCCGTTTTCCATTGTATGTCCCGGTTACAGTCATAAACTCCCGGTTTCGGATCCGGCATTCAATGTGCTGAAAGAAACCGGCAAACAGATTGACCCGGTCCATCTCGCCCACCAAAAAAACCGTGTCGGCAATATCGCCCTGTTTCAGATGTAAATGAAAAATCGATCCGTCGGGATTGATAATTAATTCAGAAGGCCTGATCATACCCTGTGTTTTTTGCGGATAAATCTATCGATTTTTTTCGATTGGGACAATAATTTGAAAAGAGAGACGCGACATAGGACATTGTTTGTATTGCTGCCTTTCAATAATTCTTCTAACTTTGATCCATTCATTAAACGTGCATAAAAAATGAAGGCTAAGACCCTGTTGATTTTGTTTGTTTCGGGCATTCTTTATTTGGTATTGTTTGCTGCTTGCCAAAAAGCAGGCTTCCGGCCCGAAGAGTTGGAACGAATTGAAGACGGATTGCCGGATCAACCCATGCGCCTGTATACCCTTTTTCAAGAGAGTGATTCCCTTTTTCTGCGGGAAGAAGCACGACAGATCCGGAAAAGAGACCTGAATAAACCCACGCTTGAATTATTGAAAAAGAGAATGCTCGCAACGGTTACCGATACATTGAACCCCGGAGTTGGTCTTGCGGCGCCCCAAATTGGCGTAGGTGTCCGGATGATCTGTGTACAACGCTTTGATCGGGAAGGGGAGCCCTTTGAATGCTATCTGAATCCCAACATAGAATTCTATGGCGACAGCATCAATTCAGGGCCGGAGGGGTGTTTAAGCGTACCCGGTTTCCGGGGACGTGTCGACCGCTCCCATAACATTACACTAGCCCATCTCGGCTGGGATGGAGATATGAAAAATGAGGAAATAGAAGGCTTTACAGCCGTTATTTTTCAACACGAAATAGATCATTTAAACGGAATTTTTTATTTCGACCGGATATTTAACGGATTTCAATCTCTTTCGGTCGTTAACGAATAATCAATATAAAACAAGATAGTTATGAAAAACAATCGAAAAATTATTCTGATTGTCATTGGGGTTGTAGCCTTACTGTTGCTGTTGATTTTTGGCAACAGAACATTCATCATTTTACGCGAAACCGAACGGGCCATTTTGTTTCGCCCCTTTAGCGACGGGTTGAGCAAGGACCGGGTATTTGAACCGGGCTTTCACATGATTGCCCCATGGAACCGGGTGATCCGATACGACGTTGCGGAACAGCAGCGCGAAGAGCGAATGGATGTGTTGGATAAAAACGGGCTTTCGGTCAATTTGGATGTTACCGTTCGTTTTTTGCCTATTCCCAACCGGGTTGGGTATTTGCACGAGCAGTTTCGCGGTTTTTATGTCAATAATCTGGTTGTTCCCGAGGTCCGTTCTTCGGTCCGGAAAGTCACCGGACGTTACACGGCCGAAGAAATTTATTCCACAAAACGGAACGAAGTTGAAAAGGCCATTATTGAAGAAACCGGTCTCGTTCTGAAAGAAAACAATATTGAAATGAGGGCCTTGCTCATCCGATCGATTAATTTGCCCGAAGAAATTAAAAATGCCATCGAAAGCAAATTAAAACAGGAGCAGGAAGCGCTTGCCTATCAATTCCGTTTGGAAAAGGAAAAAAGCGAAGCCGAACGGAAAAAGATCGAGGCCGAGGGGATTGCTAATTATAACCGGATCATCAATTCGAGCCTGACCGGAAACATTCTGAAACAAAAAGGGATCGATGCAACTCTTGAGCTGGCCAAGTCGCCGAATACAAAGATCGTTGTTGTGGGTAGCGGGGAAGAAGGGCTTCCGCTTATTTTGGGAGGAAATTGAGATGATACAACGGATTCAAACTTTTTATCTTGCCCTTGGACTGATTTTGTTGGGCCTGATGGCCGCGTTGCCCTGGGGCGAACTGATAAGTGGCGAACAGTTGTACTCGTTTTCCATAAAAGGGATTGTTCATACACAAAGCGGTCAGATGATCCAAAGTGCGGTTCATTTACTCGTCTTTTGGGTCATTATTCTGCTTCTCCAGCTTGTTGCCATTTTTCTCTATAAGAAACGCGTTCTCCAAATGCGGTTTTCTTTATATAACATTTTGATAATGATCGGTTTTGTTATCGTAGCCTGGCTGTTTGCCCGAAGTGCGGCGAAAAACCTCGATCAGGGAGTCGTTCATTATCAATTGGTATTGATTTTTCCTCTGGTGGTTGCTGTTCTCAATTACCTGGCCATTCGGGCCATAGGGAGAGACGAAGCGCTGGTCCGTTCAATCGACAGGATCCGGTAGAACGATATCCTTATTCCAATAGCGAGTGAAAGTTTCTGCACATGGTGTCATTCCGAATGGAGCGAAGCGAAATGAGGAATCTGCCCGTATTTGAAGAGAATCCCCACAGCGTTCGGAATGACACTTCTTAACATTTGTCTCAAAATTACTCTTCCCCCAAAGAATGGGATTCATATTCCTTTCTGGTGGTATAACCGGGATCTTAAATTTTCTCAATTTCGTTTATCGGAATTTCAACCAACAGGGAAACGTTGAGTTGTTCCAGTTGGATCGCAACTCTTTTCTTCGATTTCAGGGTGATTAAGATACCCCGAATCCCAATCAGCGGCCCGGCAATTACCTGGATCTGATCGCCAACAGTGAATGTTTCGCGATGAAGCTGCACCGGGATATCGGACTGCCGCAGCATCCGTTTGATCCATTCGATTTGTTCGTCGGGAATGACGGCGGGTTTGCCTTCAAACCGGACATAGCTGACTACTCCCTGGGTTTTTAAAACCGACTCGTATTCTTTTCGGGAAATGTGGACAAATATATACCCGGAAATCAGCGGTACTTCGACCCATTTTTTCCGGTCGCTCCACTGCCTCAATTTACGTTGAAGGGGAAGATAGGCTTCGATCCCCTGGTAATCGAATTCAAGTTGTACTTTTTTTTCGGCCCTCGATTTGGTGTATACAGCATACCAGGCTTTGGAGTTGGATGGAACCATATGGGCTCTCGGGATTAGGATTTATTTTTTTTGCGTTTTTTCTTTCCTTTGTCCGTGTAATATCCATAACCATATCCATATCCGTACTTGTAGCCATAACGATATCCGTAACTGTATCCGTATTTGTTTCCGTAGCGTTTCCGGCTCATTTTGATATCGTTCATGATCAGGCACAGGTTTTTCACCTGGGTGTTGTCGAGCTCTTCCATGCTGTTGTTCAACACCTGTTTGTGGGTAAAATGATCGCGGATAATGAACAAGGTTGTATCGACAATGCGGGTAAGATGGTGCGAATCGGATACCGGTGAAATGGGCGCGGTATCGAGGATGATGAAGTCGTAGCGTTCTTTCAGCAGGTTGAGAAAATCGGTGGTTCGCTGATCGGCAATCAACTCAGCCGGATTGGGCGGAACGGTTCCCGAGGCAATGAGGTCGAGATGTTCGTTTTTTGTTTTTTGAATAATTTCATTGAGCGAGTTTTCCCCAATCAGATAATTGGTTACCCCGATGCTTTTATCGAGTTTAAACCGTTGGGCGATCTGGGGACGACGCAGGTCGAATCCAACCAAAACGGTTTTTTTGCCAGTGAGGGCATAGGCCGAGGCGAGGTTGATCGCGACAAACGATTTGCCTTCGCTCGGGATCGAAGAGGTAATCATTATCAGCGGGTGCTCAATGTCTTTTATGAAAAATTGCAATTTTGTTCGGACAATTCGAAACGCTTCGGCCCATGGGGAGTCGAGGTTTTCGAAAATATTGGTGTCGGCCTCGTTGCCCGAATTGGGTATGAAACCGATGATGGGGCGCTGGGTCATTTTCTTCACCATATCGGGCGAGTCGATCCGCATGTTGAAGTATTCCTTCATGGCGATGAAAACGGCGGGAATGACAAAGCCCAACATAAGCGCGATCACATAATTGATCATGGTTTTGGGCTTGATCGGGTAGCCGTTGTTGGTAATCATGGCGTAATCGATGATCTCGTTGTCGGGGGTGTTCGATGCTTTGGCAATCTGGGCTTCGGCTCTTCGCTGCAACAGGAAGGTGTACAAATTGTCGTTCAGGGTGAATCGGCGTTGAATGCTGAACAGCTGCCGCTCTGTTTCCGGAAGGTTGTTGATGCTGGAATTGAGTTGATAGATTCGTTTTTTGATTTCGTTTAGCGAAATGTCGGTGCTTTTAACCAGATTGGAGGCATTTTCCGAAATATTATCTTTCGCATTCCGGATTTGGGCATTTAATTCCTGGATGGGGCCAAAATCGGTTCCCTTTTTGACGTTGGTCAGC
>DAIMEA010000247.1:0-6301 GCA_036725585.1 Prolixibacteraceae bacterium
GCTCCTGCGTCGCAGAAGGTTGAGGTTGAGGCTGAGGGGGTACCAGAAAAATGGAATATGGTTTTGTTGTACGACGGAAGTTTTGATGGTTTTCTGAGTGTGCTTTTTGATGTGTATGCGCAAAAAATCACTCCCGAAGATATTGGTAAGGAAACCCATTATCAGTCCGACTTTTTTTCAGAAAAGCTTCGAATTTCCACCCAGCCTTTGCACGCACAACGGGTTTGGGCCGGTTGGCAGAAGAAACTGAGCAAGCCCTTAAAACAGCTGCCCTTACTTGCATTTCTTTCCGAAGAAAACGGAATGGAAATGAAGCTGTACCACTTTGCCCGTTTATCCTTCGCTTCGCCCATACCGGTCGATGGCAATTTTGCAGACCCGGCTGTTCTTGATATCCGGAAAGCAGCCCGGCGCGTGAGCCAGGAAGCCATGCGCATGATCCAGTTTGCCCGGTTTCAACAAACCCGCGACGGGATTTATTTCGCCGGACTTTTACCCCGTTACGATGTTCTGCCCATGACTGTAAACCATTTTCGCGATCGCTTTGCCGATCAAAACTGGTTGGTGTACGATATGAAACGGGACTATGGGTTTTTCTATAACCGGCAAACCATCGACGAAGTTACCCTAAGCGACAAAAAATTCTGTGCCACTACGGGTCGTTTACAACCCGATGTTTTAATGGAGGGAGAAGCAGCCTATCAACGTTTGTGGAATCACTATTACCGGCACATTACCATCCGGGAGCGTCTGAATTTGAAATGCCACAAAAACCTCCTGCCCAAAAGGTATTGGAACCTGCTGACGGAAAAGATCCCATAATACCCAATAATATTTTTCTCGTCATCCGTTCAATCGTTTGTTTTTGAGCAAAAAAGAATGTAATATTACATAGATCCACAACAGTTTAGGCAAAGAGGGGTTTTGCCTTTCTTGTGGTTCATTTCCAATAATATGCTTTGAACCATGAAAAATTCAGGGAAATATTTCCTGCTGTTTTTGGCAGGTTTTATGTCAATGGGCTTGTTCCAATTGCTTACCCGCTGCAACGAAGAAGATGATGAATGGCTTAAAGCAAGCGTTGATCCCAATGAACTGAAGGTTACGATCGATTATGACGCCATCAATCAAAAGGCGGACGAGCTTGAAAAAGCCCTTCTGGAAGCAGACCAGCAAACCATAAACGAGTTGTGTTCCCCTGAAGCAATGCAAATGTATTCAGGGAAAAATGAACCCTACACCGATGAAGAATTGGAGCAAATTGGCAATGCGTTTAAGAAACGGGAACTGGTTACAGCAACCGAAGTGTATGCTGAATTTTCTTATGAGTTCGACGGGAAGCAGTTCTCGCTCACTATGGCTTGCGATGATAACGGGGAATGGAAATTAATTCGTTATTAGCATGAAAAAGATTCTGTTTTTTCTCTCCGGGGCTTTGTTGTACCTGTTGGTACAAGGGTTGTTTGGTAACTATGGCAACCGGGTTGTCCATCCCAATTTCAACACATTGATGGTTGAAAAATTCAATCTCAGGTTTTTAAACGCCTTAACCCAACCCGACAACCTGAAGAATGTTACGATTGTTTTTAACGGAAGCAGTACATTAAAAGGCAGCCGGATCTATTCCGGCGGATTTTTACGTCAGCAAATTATTGAAAATGAATCCGGCTTAAATGCTTTACAATGGATCGCGCACGGAGGATTCAGTGCCGACGAACCGGAGATATTTGCCAGTTTCCGACACTTCTACGATCCTACCGAACCGGAAGGAAGCCGTTATCTGAAAAATCACCTTGATGCCCTCATGGGAAAAGAAAATCCCAAAATTGATATCTTAACCTGGAGCCTCAACCACCCGGAACATCAATACAATTGGGAAAATGCCAAAACTGCGGTGATCATGGCTTTAAGCAATCCCGATGAGGACAGTAAAAATTCAGAAATGGCTTTTGCCTACCGGGCGCTGGGGGAAACCCTGCACATGATTGCCGACATGGGCTGTCCGGCCCATGTTCGGGATGATTCCCATGCTGCGGTTTCGGTGAAAGGGTACAATTTTGGCAGTCCCGATCCATACGAAGAAAATTTTGAAGTTTTTTCCGACATCAAGACCCACTTTTCAAATGGCAAGGTAGACAGCGAATTAAAAAGCTACTTCAAATCGGCAAAAAGCGTAAAAGATATTGCCATCCGGCTGGCGCAATATACCAACCAGAATTTCTTTACCGACCAAACCATTTCAGGGATAAATGTTGTACCTGCCATACACCCCGAGAAAACCTATCCATCGCCCAAACTGGAGCAATGCACGTACGATCCGCTCGATTTCACCTATCGGAAAACCATTTCGGAAAACGAAGTAATTATGTGTAAAGATTTGCGATACAAGATATTTGGAACGTTTCAATATCGGGGCTATCCCTACATCGACAAAGAATGCGTCGAAACCCAGGGGAGGGCTCTTTCTCCCCAAATAATTGAAGCCGGGGCTAATGTGATCCGGTTATTCTATCCGGAACTTAAGGTGGAAATAGAGAAGTATGATGGGATAAACCAAACGATCAAAGGAAAAGTGACGCACAAACCCAATAGTGAATATTCAAGAGAAATAAAATACAATGGGAAAGTAGTCATTTATAATGCAAAGAATTTGAATAAAATAGCAGAAGTTGATTGCGAGGACGGAGTTTATGACGCCAAAATTAATGCAAACGATTTCCGAAAAGTCGATTGGAAAACGTATGGGATTTACGCCCAAATAGGCTATGGCGGTGTATACGTAAAATCCGACAAGTACCTGGATTCGGGCAACGATTTACCCACGGGAATCCACTTCAGTGCAGAAGTATACGGCACGATTCGTTTATTCGACCAATCGAACAACTCCACCTCCGAATGGGAAACAACCAGTTCAATAATTAACAACAAGTTGACCCATATTTCAAAGGAGGGAACCTACATCATTGCACGGGGCGATTCAACTTTTGGTGTTAATGGCTCTGCAAACTACCGGCAAAGTACCCTGGTGCGGATTTTACTCGATAAAAAAAACGTGGTTGAATTTGAAGCGTACGATACCGTCTGGCACTATAATATTCCATACCCCGATGTTTATATCCGGTATTGCAAATCGGTGGAAAACCCCTTCCAGGGAGTTAACTGGGAAGATTTTGACAGTTATGGTTTTACGAATAAACCCGGAAGCAGTATCAGTTCGAATCAAAATAATACGATCGAGACCTTCAACGAAGTACGCATTGTAACCAATTACCCGATTACAGAAACCTTTATCGACACCGACCATCCTGAATCAAGGTATATTGGGCTGGTATTTTTAAAATAAAAAAACATAGGAAACGGCACCCTGTTTGTCCGTTTACTTACCAAAACGGATCGGGATTTTTTTTGGGAAAAACCCTGCACCAGCGACGAAAAGGACCAACACCATTGCGCCCAAAGCTACGAAAAAGATCATCGGTTCGTCGGCCTGACGTTTGAGCGCAATGCCCAGAAAGGCCCATGCAACGACCAGGCCCAGGAAAGGATTCTGGAACCGGATTAGGGTGACGGAAGAAATAAGAAGGCCAACCACAATCAGCAAAACCGTCCAGACCAATTCCGATATACCCCAGGCGCCCCATCCATAGTAAACCAACAAAGCGGTAACATTGGCGATGCTTGCGATGCAGATCCACCCAAGGTATATTCCAAAAGCTGCTTTAATAAGACCAAAGGGCAGAGAACTGATTTTCTGATTGATAAAAATCAAAACGATCAGCAAGCCTACCATCAACAACAACGAAAGGGGCAGGTTCTGATAATGCCAGGCTACAATCCATAATCCATTCAACACACAGGATAAGGAAAAGAGCCAACCGATGGACCGGATGGTTTCGCGGTTGGATTGAAAAAACTGGATAATGCAAAAAATCAGGATCAATAAGTATATTACACCCCATATCGAGAAAGTAAGTCCGGTAGGTACAAAAAGATTGGGATACTCGTCGGACAGTTGTCCCGTGGTTTTGTTATTAAGCGGAAGCGCGTTCGCCAGATAATTCATGACGATCATAAACCCGAATAAAATCAGATTGCCGATTTTCTGAACCATGATGTTTTATTATTTGTGCGTTACTTTTTCCATATTTTCGGTAATCTTTCGGATCAGCTTAATATTCGAAAAAAATTCTGCTCCGAAAACCCGCAGAATGGTATACACCGGTATGGCCAGAATCATGCCCGGAATACCGGCCAGGCTTCCGGCAGCCATGATAACCAGAAAGATTTCCATCGGATGGGCTTTCACGCTGCTGGAATAAATCAGGGGCTGGAACAACACATTATCGATCACCTGTACCGACACAAAAACGATGGTCATGTATCCAAGAAGCGGAAAGGTGTACGAAAGAAAATCAGCATTGATGTTCAGTGCCAGCCCGATCAAAAGGCCCACAAAGGCCCCCAGCCAGGGGCCCAGGTAGGGAATTACATTAAACAAGCCGCAAACGAGGCCGATTACTACGGCATCGCTGAAATCGAGCCCAACAATTACGAGCCCTAGAGAGTCGAGTGTCATCACACCCAGAATTTCGAGAAGAAGGCCGATGAAATACCGACGTAACAAATAAGAAATCCGGTCGAGGCTTTTCGAAACCCGTTCTTCGTATTCGACCGGGGTGAGCAAAAGCAATCCGGCTTTAAACATTCCCTCTTCCCGCAAAAAGAAAAAAGTGATAAAAGAGACCGAAAAAATGCCGATGAACAATTCGCCAATGACCGAAGCAATGGTTCCAAAAAGATCGGAAATCTGGGACACCTTAAATATCGTGGAAAGCTTTGATCCGACCAACGATAACAATTCGGCATCATCGAGGCTTACTCTTTTCCCGTAGACAAACTTCGTCAATTGGTTCAGAGGCTCTTCCAATTGTTTAATATATACCGAAATGTCGACATTGGCCAATTCTTTAAACTCGCTTGCCACCAGGGGAATCATAAAGCGGAAAAAGGAAAAAAAGACCACCCACAAGGCAATCAGAGCTATAAGGGCACTGATGGATAAGGAAAAATGAAAACGGCCGATTCGGATTCTCCGCAACCAGCGAACGATGGGCCTGCCCACCATGGCCAGAATGGCGGAAACAAGAATATAGGCTACAATCGATCGAAAAAACCAGGCAATGGTCAGGGTCAGCACCCCCCCTACAATAAGCAGGATCGTTCGTGTTCGTCGGTTAATTTGCATACGTTCCAAATTTATGGCTTTCCTTCATAATATCGCAAGGAAGGAGCAAAAGTTTTTTGAAGGATCTGCAGGAGCATAGCAACAAATGATTATGCAGAACGGTTAGGGATTATCCGCACTTAATTTTTGGGCACAATGCGACAATGACATGGAGCCCCTGAGGGCTCAGAGATTTCATCCCGAGTGGCATAACGTTCTCATTCCCCCTAATGATTGCATGTAGAAATCGATGATCCTCACAGAAAAAAAACAGCAATTCCGGCAACTGCGACCAAGGCTCCCAAAAGTTCATTCATCGTGAGTTTTTCTTTCATGATGAGGTGCGACGGCAGCAGAATAAACACCGGAACCGTAGCCATTAATGTCGATGCAATGCCCAATGTAGTATATTTAAAAGCAACCATGCCAAGCGAAACGCCCAGGAAGGGACCGAAAAAGGATCCGATCACCAAAGCGCGGGAGGCTTTCCGGTCGGAAATGCCCTTAAAAAGAACCTTCCATCTTTTCAACACGGAAATCATGATCGTAAAACCGATAACACCGGTGATGACCCGGATTTGCGAAGAGGCAAAGGGATCGTAATCGCCCATCCCTATTTTGCTGAAAACGGCGCCCACACCCTGCCCTACCGCTCCTCCAAAAGCCAAAAGAATACCCTTAAGCGGGTAACGCATTTGTTTTTTCCCATTTTCCTGATCTCTTCGGAGAACCACCAGGGAAACACCCCCCAAAACCAGCAACATCCCCACTATGTTCATCGGGGTAAAGACTTCCCCCATGAGGAACCAGCCCATGATGGCAGCAATGGGTGGAGCCAGGGTCATAATCAGCATCGATATTTTCGAGGAAATGTATTCGTAGGACTTGAAGAGGAAAAAATCGCCCAGGACAAAGCCAATAAAACCCGAAATACTGAGATATATCCAGGCTTTCAAAGGCGCATCAAAGGGAAGCCACTGTCCGGTGAACAACTTCCCGTAAAGCATATAAAAAACAAAAGCAAATACCAAACGGATCAGGTTAACCGAAACGGAACCGATTCGTCGCGATGCATAC
>DAIMEA010000248.1:0-6296 GCA_036725585.1 Prolixibacteraceae bacterium
AGCCTCGTTGGTGGGGGCAAAAACCGTATAACTGCCCGAAACATCAACAACCCGGTCATAGCCGGTTAATTCGAGACACTTTGCAAAGGTGGAAAGGTTTTCTTCCGCTTTGATCTGTGTATAAACCTTCCCTGCCAGCCAGTCGGGGCGCTCGTATTTATCAAACTCATCCTGTTTACAGGAATAATGAAAAACCAAAAGTCCAACAACAGCGATTGAGATTAAGAATTTTCTTTTTGCCATTTCAATACCATTAATAACAGACTCCAAAAATAGCATAAAAGCCGTTCCCGAAAATGGTCAAATGTTTCGTTTTTGACAATTACGGGCTAAAGAGCAAATTTACGCTTCATTCGTGAATAGAAAAGTTCGATTTTTAAAAAAGGGTCTCTTGCAAAGCCATAGAGTTGTTTCTACTTTTATACGTACATACCCAGTTACGGATATTCCGGATAGAAATTCAAAAAAAGACGAACAAAGAAAGAGAATGGCTCCTTCTTTTTTATTATCCAGAATAGGCGACAGGGGGATAATCTTTCCGGCAGAGGGGGACAAAAAATACATCGCTCTGAAATGAAAATGGAGCAAATAAGCGAAAACATGAAAAAGTGGTTGGAAAAAACGACATTTATCCTTCGTCTGATTCAGAATATTTTTGCAAATTTCGGAATGCTACGACAAAAATTGAAACCAGGATAGTTACTAACTTAATTTATGCATTATGAGATTGAAATTGTTCCTTATTTTACTTTTGGCAGCCTCCGGCTTTTTCGGAAAAGCACAGGAGGCCTATATGAACCTGATCTTTTCTGAAATCAGGATGGATCGAGCGGACCATTCCTATGTTGAGCTTTGCAATATGGGAAACAAAACCGTCAATCTTTCCGAATTTGAATTGGGTCATATATCCCCGTGGGAAGAGGCCTTTTTCGCAGGTGAAGAAGGGTTTATGCGTTTGCCCGACCACAACCTGGCTCCCGGCGAAAGCTATGTCATAGCCAACGTTTCCGACTGGGTCAAAGAAATGGAAAATGTTGACGACGAACGATGGGGCCCCATTACCAAGAACGACTTCTGGCACCTGGCCGATTTGCAGATCCACCGCCAGGAACAGGGCTACGAAAACGGAGATCCCACCGATAGTGTTTCGATTGGGTCCCGATGGGTACTGGAATGCTGGAATGGCGATTATGCCTTTTATTTACGCCATCATTTTGCGCCCGGCGATTCGATGGTAATCGACCACGTAAACGGTGTTTTCACCGAAGATGACGACAACGACGGGTATGGATCCCGGCCCGATTTGTTTGGTGCCAGCGACGTAGCCGGTTTTACCGATGCAACCCGTTTATCAACCATGGTTCGGAAACACAGCGTTACTACAGGAACCGGCGAAGATCAGGATGCCTGGGACCGGGTGCGCGGAATCGACATAACCGATTCGGAATGGATTCCCATTCCGTTCCAGGTAACGGGCGGTTACGAACCGGGGGCCCGCGTTTTCTGGACGGTGGGAAATCATCAAAACACACAATTAAATGCGCAAACATTGAAATCGAACACCATCGAAATCGACTGGCAAAACCTGGTCATGAACGTTCAGTGGGGCGCACGAAACAACGACTCGATCATGAACGAGTTCGAACGGCTGCCGGGTATTGCCTGGCATTATCATTTGTCGCACAACCCGATCGACTCGGCGTTCTCATCCGTGCGGACGGGCGACTCGCTTACCCTCTATGCCTGTGGTGATCAACTGGTCGAGAGGAAATTTGCCCTGAATCTTCTTCCGCCCGTAGCATCGGAATGCCGGGTTATTCCAAAAAACGCCCGGGGAGGCGGCGGAGGCTGGTATACGCCTTTTGTAGTAACCGAACATGCCTCGGGCATTGACTCCATTTTGGAAGTTGCCGCCCATACACGGGTCGACACCCTGTTGAAGTACCTCGAAAAACCCGAAAATGCTACCTGGCAGATTGTCTGGGTCGATGGAATAGAACGTCCCGACCTGTCCCGGGGCGATGTACTGAAAGTACGCTCTGCAGATGGAACCAAAACAAAAGATTATTTCATTTATGCCGAAGACTACCGGCCGAGCCATAATGCCGACCTTTCGTCGATAACCTGGCCCGATGTTCCCGACGATGCACAATACAAAGCCTACTGGGGCTGGAAAGGAGATACCATTCCGGGGTTTGCTTCGTCAAAACCCAATTACAAGGTGCAAATTCCGGCCGACTACCCAAGTGTTCCAGCCTTTGTAGCCAAGACTGCCGATCCCGATGCCCGTGTCCAAACCAAGAGGGCCACATCGTTTGGCGGCACCCTCGAAGACCGGACCATCCGCTACACCGTTACCGCCGAAGACGATTCCGTTCAAAAAGTATATTCCATCGAACTGGAAAAGGAAAAGGACTGGAGCAATGTCCAACCCTATACGCCGGAACCGTTCTTTTCCGAATTTGTTTTCCGTGCGGGATGGGCGCAATCGTTTATCGAGATTTGCAATCCCGGAAACCAGGAGCTCGATTTAAGCGAATACCTGATTGCACAAACCAAGGATGCCGCTGTTACTCCGGCCGAAGTGATCGAGGGATTTACCAACAAGGCTGCCGGAAACCGGTATGAATTTTATGTTCCGGGGCGGGTTTGGCAGGATACCACCAGTTGGCAGATCGATCCGGGCTATCTCGAAGTCGATTACAGTGTCGACCCAATCGTTCAGCCCGGTGATGTGTTTGTTTTAGGTTTTGCTTTACCCTGGGACAAAGATGCTACTTCACACATGTGGACCGACCACGGCTGGAACCACGAAGATGAAGTGGACGTGAATTTCCGAACCGGGTACAATCCCTGGGGAATCGATTTCGGTGATGTTCCTTCCGACCTGGGCGTTTACAACAACGTTGCCGGCGGATGGCCTCCGAACTGCTCCTGGATCCTGTACAAAATCACCAATGATTCCGTCCTCAGCGGAACAAAACCCCTGACCGATTACAACGATGTTAAGGTAATCGACATCATGGGACGTTGTGCGGCCAGTGGAAACCTGGGCGTTATTTCGTCCGACGGGATAAACTACGATCAGAACTTTGGCATGGTCCGCCTCCCGCAAATTCACAAGGGCGACACCATTCCGGGCGGATCGTTTTACAATGCCAGCAATCCCGAAGAGTTCCCCGGCGAATGGTTTGCCAGCAACGAAACTTACTGGACCAACCAGGGGTATACCGACTGGCTGGCCAAACGTTTCATGATTTTCCACGATGTGGGGGCCCATAACCTGAATACCATTACGGAATTCATCTCGACCATTTCGTCGAATTCGTATGTCGTGAGCCCGGGTTACTCGATGAACGAGACTGTTGTTGGGCCGGAACCGGGAACCACGGTTGCCGATTTCCTGAACAACATTTCCAAGGCCGATCCCAACCAGGAATTAACCTTCAAACGGGGAGCAAGCGTTTTGACCGATGCCAGTCTGTTGGAAACCGGCGACCTTCTTACGGTCGTATCTGCCGACAAACAAAACACGACCCAATATGCTATCACCGTTGCTTTTGGTATGCTGGCCGACAATGCCGAAATTACGTCAAGTGTGTATACGGTTAGTATCAATGGCAACCAGGGAACCATCTCGGGATTCGATGCCGGCATATTGCTTGGCACGGTGTACAACGGACTGGTTTTCCCGTCCACCGCATCGTTGATTACACTATATAATGCCGACGGTTCCTATGCTCCGTTCCAGCAAATCAATTTCGACACCACCTATGTACAAACCATTGCTACGGACCGGATTTTCATCGAAGTGATTGCCCAAAACGGGACAACCAAGATCACCTATCAGCTGCAACCGAATGCTTCGGCATCGGATGCCTATGTATTATCGAACGTGTACGATATCGACCAGGTAGCTGCCTTGATCAAGCTCCTGCCCGACGGAACAAACGTTCCTTCGTTCTTTGGGAACCTGATTCCGGCACCCGGTGCAACACTGATGCTGAAAAACAAACTGGGACAGGAACGGCAGGCTGGAACCATTTATAAAGACGACCAACTGGTTGTTACAGCCCAGGACGGAGTAACGCAAAAAGTGTACTCACTCAAATTACTGAGTCAGACCCAGAAAGAAAGAAGGGCTTTTGCATATTCCCAGGCATTGTCGTACACCGTTAACCAGACATCGCGCTCCATCCGTGTAATTGGGGTTGGAATCACGGTTGCCCAGTTCTCCGATTCGATCTTTGTTTCCGAAGGAGCCTCCTTTGTGGTTCTGAATGCCGACAGAACACCCAAAACCGGAAACGAGATCGTTACCGGTGACATTGTTGTCGTTACATCGCAGGACGGCACCGTAACCCGGACTTATTCCATTTTCCTCTCGTCTGCCGCGTATACGGTTTCGAAGGGCAACATACGGTTGTACCCGAATCCCACTACGGGCGAACTGACCCTCCAGGGTGTTGAAAGCGGGAACACAATCCACATTTTCAATGCAGCAGGAAAACGGGTGGTCATCATGAATGCCCATTCAGAATTCGAAAAGGCCTCGTTGCACAACCAGCCTTCGGGACTGTTTATGGTCGTCATCCACGACGGAACAAAGGTTATCGAACGATTTAAAGTCATTAAACGATAATAGAACCTGCTTCTCCATAAAAGGGATTGTCCGATACGACAATCCCTTTTTTTTCATCTTTTCAACAAAAAAAATCAGATATTGACTTTGTAATAAACTATAATTAATTTATCTGCGTTATTATAGCAGATTAGCAAATTTTCAAAACACTGTAAACCAGCAAGCAAATGAAAATAGTCGTAATCCTGTTGCAGGTATTGGTTGCCATAATCTTCTTTTTAGCTGGACTTTTTAAACTTCTCCAAGGGAAAAAATCCCTGAAAGAGCCCGAGGCCGGCGAAGAAAGTTCCCAACTTTTTCCCTATAAATCCATGCGTATTATTTCGCTGGTCGAAATATCCTGCTCACTTATCCTGATCGTTTCCATCTTTTTCCCTTCTCTTCGATTTGCCACGCTGATTTGTACCCTGGTTCTGATCATCATTATTATCGGGGCGCCCATTACCCACCTGAAACTGGGCGAACATAAGGAAGCGGCGCTTACAGCCCTTTTGCTTTTTATGCTTGTTTTTATTACTTTTTACCAGTTCCTCACCTAAAAAACCTGGAACTTTGTTTTCCCCCGCAAACCTTTTTAAATTCTATTTCCATGGATATTAGCACCATTGAATTAAGTCGTCTGAGCATGGACGATTATCAGGAATTAAAGAAATCGATGATCGAAGCCTATAGCAATTGGCAGGGCGCCTTCTGGAAAGAAGAACACATCCGCAAGCTCATATCCATTTTTCCCGAAGGACAAATTGCCGTTCTGGCGGATGGGAACCTCGTGGGTTGTGCATTATCGGTGATTGTGAACTATTCTCATTTTGGCGATTCGCATAATTATGCACAAATAACGGGAAATTACACGTTTAATACCCATAATCCCAAGGGGGATGTGCTTTATGGAATTGAAATTTTCATCAAACCCGGCTACCGGGGGCTCCGCCTTGGACGACGTTTGTACGACGCCCGTAAAGAATTGTGTGAAAGTTTAAACCTGAAGGCCATTGTATTCGGGGGCAGAATCCCTAATTACCATAAATATGCGGAACACCTTTCGCCAAAAGAGTATCTCCAAAAAGTTAAATACCGCGAAATTCACGATCCGACACTCAGTTTTCAGCTATCGAACGATTTTCATGTTAAAAAAATTCTAAAAAATTACCTTCCCGGCGATTCCGAATCAAAGGATTACGCGGTACTGCTTCAATGGGACAATATTTATTACGAAAAGAGCAGCGAGAAAATTTCGAGCTACAAATCGGTTGTCCGTTTGGGTTTGATCCAATGGCAAATGCGTCCCTACAAAACGGTAGACGAAATGTTTGAGCAAATTGAATTTTTTGTCGATGCGGTCTCGGGCTACAAAAGCGACTTTGCTCTTTTCCCCGAATTTTTCAATGCCCCATTAATGGCGGCGTACAATCATCTGAGCGAATCAATGGCCATTAGAGAGCTGGCCCAGTTTACCGAAAACATCCGCGACCGCTTCCTTTCACTGGCTATATCCTACAATGTAAACATCATTACCGGAAGCATGCCGGTAGTAAGGGAGGGGAAACTGTATAACATTGGATACCTCTGCCGTCGAAACGGGACTTTTGAAACCTACGAGAAGCTCCATGTCACACCCGATGAAGAAAAAGTATGGGGTTTGATGGGCGGCTCC
>DAIMEA010000249.1:0-4147 GCA_036725585.1 Prolixibacteraceae bacterium
CATTCTTCTGCCGTTCGCGTTCTTCGAACGAATCGCGCATGTCCCAACCGATGGCGGTTGGATAAATCAGGATATCGGCACCGGCCAGGACCATGAGCCGGGCGGCTTCGGGATACCATTGGTCCCAGCACACCATGACACCCAGTTTACCGAGCGACGTCGTTATCGGATGAAAACCCAGATCGCCCGGGGTAAAGTAAAATTTCTCGTGAAAGCCGGGATCGTCGGGAATGTGCATCTTTCGGTAAATACCGGCAATACGGCCATCGTTTTCAAAAACAACCGCCGTATTGTGGTAAAGCCCGGTCGCCCGTTTTTCAAAAAGGGAGGCTACCAATACAATTTCATGTTTCTTCGCGAGTTCCCCGAAAAAAGCTGTCGACGGGCCGGGTATGGTTTCCGCCTGGTCGAAGTGGCCTACGTCTTCCGTCTGGCAAAAGTACAAACTGTTGTGCAATTCGGGCAACACCACCAATTTTGCCCCGTGATGGGCGCAATGGGCAATGTTTTTGGCCAGTTTTGCCACGTTGTGTTCCGTATCGGCCGTGTTGGACTGTTGAATAAGCGCCGTTTTCATGGTTCCTGATTTTCGACTAAAAGTTTGTTTCTTCTTCTTATCATTCTTGATTAACGATCAGAATAGGTCATCATTATTGAGATGATTTCTGTTCAATATAAAAATTTTTATCCACCCACCCATCGCGAAAAACCGGTGTATGGGTTCAATGCCCGTACATCGAAGGCGATCATTCCGGACTTCACCAGGGGAAGTTTACCGAGTGTCTTCACCGCTTCCTCTTTTGACGTGCATTCGAGAATCAAAACAGCACATTGGTCTTCATCGAAATATAATTCACGGATGAGTCCCTCCTCAAATAACTGTAAAGCGGCTTTGGATTCTTCTTTCAGAATGGCTTCGCTGTTATTCCAATCTACATTTTCAACTTCTTTTTCCAGGGCCAGAAACTTCATCTTGCATCATTTTTTTTCAATTCACGTAACAGGTGCCGGATATTGCATGGTGACGCAGTGCAGGGAACCATGTTGCCGGATCAGTACCGAACAATCGACAGGAAATAATTCCCGATCGGGAAAGACCGGGCGCAGCACTTCGATGGCCAAATCGTCGGTTGGGCAGTTGTATACCGGGATCAAAACAGCATCGTTCATAATCAGAAAATTGGCATAAGTGGCTGGCAACCGGTGCCCGTCGCCGGGATCAAAAAGGGCAGGTGGCATGGGTAGCGGAACCAGTCGGTACGGTTCGCCCGACACTTGTGTGAATTCCCGGAGTTCGGTTTCCATATTCCGAAGGGCCTCGTAATGCTCGTCGGTGGGATCGGTGCATTTCACATAGGCTATGGTATCGGGCGAGCAAAAACGTGCCAGTGTATCGATATGGCTGTCGGTATCGTCGCCGGCCAGATAGCCGTTTTTCAACCAAAGTATCCGTTCGGCACCAAAGAACTGCTTCAGGCAACCTTCCAATTCCGAACGGGAAAGAGAATCATTCCGGTTGGGAGAAAGCAGGCAGGTTTCGGTAGTCAGCAGGGTTCCCAGTCCGTCGGATTCAATACTTCCTCCTTCGAATACAAAAAAGTTCATATTGCTGTACCCATAACCCGGGAAAGCTCCGGCTTTATACAAATTACGGGTGATGAGATTATCGTGGTTCGCAGCAAATTTCATTCCCCACCCATTGAAGCAAAAATCGTACAACAAGGGCTTCCCTTTTTCGAACACCGTAAGAGCCCCATGATCGCGGGCCCAGGTGTCGTTCGATGGAAGGGCATAAAACGAAGGCTCATGAATACCAACAGCAATCCCCGACACCCGAACCCCTTCCCAAAAAAGGTTTCGGACGCGCCGGGGATCGTTGCATACCACAATCAGTTTTTCCCGACAGGCAATCGCTATGGCCAGATCGGTGTAACAACGTTCCACCTCTTCAAGCGAGTCAGCCCAATCGGTACCGGCATGGGGCCAGGTAAGCTGAATCGCGTATTGAGGGTGCCACTCGGCAGGCAGGACCAGATTCTTCATTGTTCGTTTGGATCATTCCAACACGAAGATAGGAAATATCGAAAGGATTCAGGATTCTTTCCCGGTTTCAAAGTAACTTTTTATCGCTTCGATATATTCCTGAAAGGCTTCAATGCCCCGGTCGGTGATTTGGCATACCGTTCGTGGGCGCTTACCGGCAAAACCTTTGCTTACCCCTATATAACCCGCTTCCTGAAGCTTTTCAATCTGAACACTCAGGTTTCCGGCTGTTGCCCCGGTTTTTTCCCGGATGAACACAAAATCAGCCTCTTCAACCGAAATCAGAATCGACATAATGGCCAGGCGCAACTCAGAATGCAGCAATGGATTGAGTTCCTTAAACATGGCTTTTCCGGTTTTGATAACGAAGCACGTGGCCCGGTACAATCATCATAATGACGAAAACGACAGCAAATACCAGGATCTGTTCCATCCGGTGAATCAGAAAAGGAAGTGCGGAAAGAAGCATCCCCACTGCCCCGCTAACCACAATCAGCTTATACCGTATGGTCAGACCGGTAAGCAACGTACCCATTCCCATGAGCAGAAGCATCAGTCCCAACACAGGAATGTTTACAAAAAAAGAACCCACACTCACAAACAGGGCAGCAATGCCAACAACCACCCAGATGTTCAGGATGATGTTTCCCAGGAAGGTTTTCACATAACGCTCTTTATCCCCTTTGCTCCGGGTGAAAAGCATTGCCAGAACGCCCAGCAAGGGAATTAAAAACCAGAAGTAGTTGAAACGATGATCCCCCGTTTGTGAAACGGTGAAATAAACCAGAAGAGAAACAAATACCGTGGTGTATCCCCATATCAAAAATGGGCGGCCATCGCTGTTTTCAAGATTTTTCTGCGTATTTTGAATCATTTTTGAAATGAGTTGCAGACTTTCTTTTTCGGATAAAATTTTTTCTTCCATGACTATTAGGTTTATGAATTAATATGGCTTCAAATATAAATCATTTTATTTTATAAACCTAATTTATTTGATTTTTTTTGTGTGTTAAACAATGATGATCCTTTCCTGTTGTTTAAAAAAGTAATTTCAAAAAAATGCAAAAGACGTTTTTCAATGGCTAATTTTGCAGACATATCCATAACCGATGAACGAAATTCACGCGCTGGGAAATGAACGGATCGGGTTGCTGATAAAGCGCTACTACTGGCCTGCCTTTATCAGTGTCATGGTCAGTGCATTATATAATATTGTCGATCGCATTTTTATCGGACAGGGTGTGGGCGCTGAAGCCCTTTCGGGACTAAGCATCATTTTCCCCATCATGCTGATTATGATGGCTTTTGGAATGCTGTTTGGTGTAGGTACCGGTGTTCGGATATCCATTGCACTCGGGCAGAAAGACCTGGCAAAAGCCGAGAAGACCCTGGGAAACGGTTTCTCACTGATGCTGCTTGTATCTGTTTTCATAACCATCCTCATTTTTATCATAAAAAATCCATTGCTTGAACTTTTTGGGGCCAACGAAGAAACCGTGGGCTATGCCGATGAATATTTAAAAATCATCCTTATAGGGACTATTTTTCAGGTCGTTGGTTTTTCGTTGAACAACGTGATCCGTTCGGAAGGGAATGCCCGTGTGGCGATGTATACCATGCTCATCAGTACAGGAATTAACCTGGTGTTGGATCCCATTTTTATTTTTGGCTTTGGTATGGGCGTACGCGGTGCTGCCATTGCAACGGTTATTTCCCAAATGGTAATGATGGTCTGGGTCTTGCTGCATTTTGTACAAAAACGTTCGGTAGTTGCCCTGCACTGGAAAAACATGCGGCTGGAATTTCCGATCATTGCCGGCATTGTCGGCATTGGTATGGCCCCCTTCGCTATGCAATTAGCATCGAGCCTGGTTCAGGGAACGCTCAACACCCAGCTGGTCCGGTACGGAAACGACATTGCCGTGGCAGCCAACGGAATCCTGATGAGTGTTGTCCACGTCATATTTATGTGTATCATCGCCGTTAATATGGCCACCCAGCCTATTGTGGGTTTTAATTTCGGGGCAAAAAATTTCGACCGGGTTAAATCGACCTTGCTGAAAGGGATCTTTCTGGCATCAGCCTTCTCGCTGGTCGGTTTTGT
>DAIMEA010000249.1:4157-6281 GCA_036725585.1 Prolixibacteraceae bacterium
GATTCAGCTCTTTCCGGGAACTCTTGTCAAAATGTTCAATCACAGCGATCAGCGTCTCTACGAAATTGGCGTCAGGGGTTTACGACTGGGAGCGCTTACCCTCTTTCTGGTTGGCTTTCAGGTTGTGGTTGGAAATTACTTCCAGTCGACCGGAAAGGCTAAACTGGCCATGCTTTTATCGCTGCTTCGCCAGGTGATTGTATTAACGCCTGTTTTACTGACACTTCCCCATTGGCTGGGACTCGACGGAGTATGGTTGTCGATGCCCGTGGCCGACAGTCTTTCGGCCCTGGCAGTTGCCTTCTTTTTCCGGAGAGAAATCCTGAAGCTCAACGAGATGATCGACAGCCGGGAAAAACTTCTTTAAGAAAGAACATTATTTAACGCTTCAGTTTCTCCGTCAAAAAGCTCCCGGTATAGGAATTTTTGCACAGAGCAAGGGACTCGGGTGTACCTTCGGCTACAATTCGCCCTCCTTCTCCACCTCCTTCAGGGCCCAGATCGATTACCCAGTCGGCCGATTTAATAATTTCGGGATTGTGTTCCACAATCAACAGGGTGTGGTTTCGGCTCAACAAGGCACGAAACGATTGCAGCAGGGTGTGGATATCGTGAAAATGCAAACCGGTAGTCGGTTCATCAAAAATGAACAAAGTAGGATCATCCTTCTCCTTTGCTAAAAACGAGGCCAGTTTCACCCGTTGGCTTTCCCCGCCGGATAAGGTACTCGACGACTGCCCGAGCTGCACATAGCCCAAACCCACATCGTGCAGAGGTTTCAGACGCTTCACAATCTTCTTTTCAGTCGATCCTTTTCCGTTTCCAAAAAAATCGATGGCTTCGTCGACCGTCAATTCAAGCACTTCATGGATATTTTTCCCCTGCCAGGAAATTTCGAGAATATCTTCCTTAAAACGTTTTCCGCCACAGCTTTCACAAACCAGGAAAACATCGGCCATAAATTGCATTTCGACGCGGATCACTCCTTCTCCCTGGCATTCATCGCATCGACCCCCATCGACGTTGAAGGAAAAATGAGAAGGTTTTAAACCCAGCTGTCGGGCTGCCTGTTGGGCAGCAAACAAGGTGCGGATTTCGTCGTAGGCTTTGAGGTAGGTAACCGGGTTGGACCGGGATGATTTTCCTATCGGATTTTGGTCCACCATCTCAACATAGTGCAACAAATGTACATCGCCCGAAATCCGGTCGTATTTACCTGTTTGTTCTCCATAAGCGCCAAAGCGTTTGGCAAGAGCTGGGAAAATAATTTGCTTTACCAACGACGATTTTCCCGAACCGCTCACACCGGTCACGACCGTCATTGCATTTAACGGAATTTTTACATCGAGGTTTTGGAGATTATTTTCACGAGCTCCATGCACTTCAAAGAAATTATTCCATTTGCGGCGTAAATCAGGAACAGCGATGGCCCGGCTCCCGTTCAAATATTGTGCGGTTAAACTCCGGGTATCGGATTGAAGTTCGTTTTGATCGCCCGCAAACACAATGTTCCCGCCATGGGTGCCCGCTCCGGGGCCCATATCAATCACCTTGTCGGCAGCCCGGATGATTTCCTCGTCGTGTTCGACCACAACCACGGTATTGCCCAGTTCTTTTAATTTTAAGAGTACACCGATCAGGCGTTGTGTATCCCGGGGATGCAAACCGATACTGGGTTCATCAAGAATGTACAAAGAACCAACCAGTCCGCTGCCCAACGATGTAGCCAGATTAATCCGCTGCGATTCTCCGCCCGACAAGGTCGAAGATAAGCGGTTCAGGGTAAGATAGCCCAGCCCTACATCGCATAGGTATTCGAGCCGGTTTTGAATCTCTTTCAACAAACGATGGGCAATTTTTTCTTCGTGTTCCGACAGCTTCAACGCATTGAAATATGGGTGCAAGACCGATACAGGTTTCAACACCAGTTCCTGAATAGAAATCCCGTTAACTTTTACATAACCGGCCTCTTTCTTTAAGCGGGATCCTTTGCAATCGGGACAAGTGGTTTTTCCCCGATAACGAGCCAGCATTACCCGGTTTTGAATTTTGTAGTTTTTTTCTTCGAGTTGTTGGAAAAACAAGTCGATGCCTTTAAACCAACGGTTACCCGACCAAAGTAAC
>DAIMEA010000250.1:0-6280 GCA_036725585.1 Prolixibacteraceae bacterium
AAATTCCGCCAACCTTAACATCTCCGGATGTGGGTGTCAGATAGCAGGTTATAGCTTTCATGGTCGTTGTTTTTCCTGCTCCATTCGGGCCAAGAAATCCCAGAACTTCACCGGTTTTGACTTCAAACGAAATCCCATCAACAGCCCGTTGATAGCCATAAATCTTTGTCAATTGTTCCAGTTTTATGTCCATATTCTTCCCATTATTTTTATAGCGACGACGAATATAGAAAAATGAAAATTTTGCCAAAAAAAATGTCTTTAGTTTTAACACATTTTAACGGCCAGGATGTCGTTTTCCGGACGGTATTTCTTGCTCCTGCATAACGGAGGATTCTTCGATTTTTGACCCGGTTGATGAATTTATTGATCGATTGAGTTTGAAATGAAATTTTTATCCTTAATTTTAGTTCCTGTAAGAGAAATTAAACAGAATCAGCAAAAATGTCTTTCGGTTAGGGTTTATGAGAACAGCGATTGAACAAATGAGAGGGGTTTTTTATGCAACTGCCGTGTTTCTGTTTCTGTATGCGTGCAGTCCCAGGGGGGTGGTGGAGCAAACCGAAATTGTTTCTGTTTCCATAATCCCGGACACGATAAAATTCTCCCTTCAACAAACTTCCGTTTTGGGCGATATTCAGCCTTTCCAGACAGAAATCCGTATGGATACGCTCAATGAAAACCAATACTTGATTCATCTGAGTCTCTATACCGATTTCCCATCTCCATTGCCGGGATTCCAGTTCCGGATCAAGTATCCGAGGGCTTATATCGATGCTCTTTGGAGTTCTCGTACCTGGACCAATAATTCATTCATCAACATTCCCAATTATTCCCGTCTGCAATCGGATTACAGCCTTATTTCCGCTCTTGCCGGCAGTAATGAAAACCGGGTTACCCTGGTTTCGTACGACAATTTTCAGAGCCGTTATACCGGGATTGATGTTCTCCGGGAGAGCGACTCCATTGTTTTTTCGTTCAATTTTTTTCAACATTCGGTTCCCGATGCCGAGATTTTGGAATACAAGGCACAGATTCTGCTTGATTTCCGGGATATTCACTATTCCGATGTGATCCGGCAAAGCATGCAATGGCGACTCGACCAGGAAGATCATGCTTCTCTGCAAAAGATCGATCTTTCGCTCCTCCCGGTGTATTCTCTATGGTATCCAATGAGTCGGAATATCCCCATCGAAAATGTAACGTATTATTTCGATTCTATTTCTTCCATGGGCTTTCGGTCGATTCTTTTCGACGATGGTTGGCAGGATGTGGTGCGTTTTACCGTTGATTCGTCGGGGATGTGGGATCCTTCTGAAACAACCGTAGTGAAGGATTTCATGAAAACCGTACACGAAATGGACATGAAAGTGGCTCTCTGGTATTCCAAACCTGTTGTCGGGGCCCATCGCTATGTGTCGGAAAAATTTGCCGGGCGATATCTTCAATACATCACTTCGAGCCAGCCGGTTCTCGACATTCGTTATCCCGAGGTGCGCGATTATCTGGTTCATATCTACACTTCCGTTGTGAAAGAATGGGGTGTCGATGGCGTTCTTTTTGATTTTCTGAATGGATTTTACCCCGACGAACACATTATTGTTCTTGAGGATAAGGGCAGAGACTTTATTTCGGTCCGAAAAGCCCTTGATTCGCTTCGAACCCGGATGGAAACAGAACTTATCGGGCAAAATCCCGAAATTTCCCTCAATCAGAGTTACCCCGCAGTAGGGCCTTTGCATGTATCGAACACGCAAACCATCAATGGATTCCTTGGTGTCACCGTTTTAAACGATGTGCGCGAGAAACTGGTAAATAACCGTCTGATGTATGGCGAGTATTCCCCGTTCATGGAAGTGATGGGCATTCATCCCCGGGACCCGGCTGTTGAAGTTGCCCTGAAATTCCATTCCATATTGTACGGAACACCTTACGTTTCCTATTTTTCCTATACACTTTCCGACGATTTGCGGGAAACCATCAGTTACTGGATTAACTACTGGAAAAGCAATTCCGAATATTTGTTGTACAGCAGTTTTGAAGCATGGGATCCTGTTCAGCGCTATACGGTATTAAAAGCCGGAAATGAAACCAAACAGATTATCACATTTTATGGACGGACGACTCCTTTTGATTTGGGATATTTTCCTTTCGAAACAGCCGACCTGATCAATGCATCCGATGCACCCCAAATATCCATCGAAGGAACACCCGCCGGTAAGGTCGATTACATTGTTTACAATTACAAAGGCGTGTATCAGAGCAGGGGCACTCTGAAATTCAGGAGAAATGTGGCAAGTCTGGATATTCCACAGGGTGGTTTTGCCCGGCTCATTATAAAATGACACGTGTAAAATATTTATTCATTCTCTCCTGTTTTTGCCTGGCCTTTGCCCCTCCTCAGAAGGAGGAGCGTCTTTTTTTGCGGGCACTGGCCGATTACCGTGAAGGAAACCTTCTTCAGGCGGAAAAGCAAATACTTGCTTACCTGAAACATGATTCACTTAACGGGAAAGGTTATTTGTTGCTTCACGACATTAGTGCGGAACTCGGAAAAGAAACACAGCAAAAAAAAGCCCTGCAACAGGCCATACGTGTCGATCCGGCCATCGATCCCTTGTCGTTGAAGATGCTTGCCGACTTGTTTTATAAGGAACAAAACTATGATGAAGCTTCCAAATTCTACGAGCAATATCTATTACGGGCTGAGGGATCCGATACCCTTCTGGTAGCTCTTCGTTTGGCATCCTGCCGTTTTGTCCTCGAGTCGCTGGGAAATCCTTCCGCTGAGGAACCCGAACGACTCGATTCGCTGATCAATACTGCTGCTGATGAATACTGGCCCATGGTAGCTGCCGACGACCGGAAATTGTTTTTTACCCGCCTGCGGGGGAAAGGGCCCCAGGCATTGGAAGAAATTTTTTTGTCGGAGTATGTTGATGGAAAATGGATGGCTCCGGAGAAACTGAATCTTCCTGTTCAGGATCAAACCAATGCCGGGGCCATGTCTTTTTCGGCCGACGGGCAGTGGCTTTTTTATACAGCCTGCGGTGAACCCGACGGAGCTGGCAGTTGCGACCTGTATTTCTCGATGAAAGGGGACGAAGCCTGGTCGGTTCCGAAAAACATAGGGTCGCCGGTCAATACCGCATATTGGGAGGCTCAGCCATCGGTTTCGGCCGACAAAAAGTGGCTGTATTTTGCCAGCAACCGACCCGGTGGCAAAGGCAATATGGATCTTTGGAAAAGCCGGATCAACATCCGTTCCGATGGATTTCCTGTTTTTTCGGAACCCGAAAATTTGGGAAATCCGATCAATACGCCCGGGAATGATTTTTCTCCCTTCATCCATGCCGACGGACAAAACCTTTATTTTGCTTCCGACGGTCAGATTGGCATGGGTGGAAGTGACGTGATCCGGGCTTTGTTTACCGATTCAGGGACTGTCGCCCTTTTCAATCCCGGATTTCCGCTCAATTCTCCCTGGGATGAATATGGACTGACGGTGTCACCAACAGCCCGATGGGCTTTTTATTCGTCCGATCGCGACACAAGCCGGGGCTCATCCAAAGATTTGTACCGGATGGCACTTCCTCCTGCTTTTCTTCCCAAACCTGCCGGTTTTCTTACCGGATATGTTATGGATTCGATTTCGGGAAGAACGCTTCGTGCCCGGATTGGGATCACCTGCCTCGAGAACAGAAAAACGAATTATGTCGAAGCTTCGGAAAAGGACGGCTATCGGGCTACTGTTCTTTTGGGTAAAACATACTCCCTAAGCGTGAACGAAAAAGGGTACCTGTTTTATTCGCGCCCTTTTGAACAAGCCGATCGTTCCGAATTTCAACCTGTCGATACCCTGAATATTTTTCTTTTGCCGGTTAAAGCAGGAGAATCATTTGTGCTGAATAATGTTTTCTTCGATTTCGATTCCTATATGCTTCGCCCGGAATCCTATCCCGAACTGGAACGTTTGGTCCAGTTCCTGAAAGAAAATCCCGGGGTTTCGATCGAAATATCGGGACATACCGACAACATGGGAGTTAGGGAATATAATCAGGAACTGTCGACTCAGAGGGCCAGGACCATTGCCGAATACCTGCAGAACGAACTTTCGGGAAAACGTTTTTTGTATGCTGGTTATGGACCGGATCGACCTGTCGCCGATAATTCGACCGAAGAGGGGAGAGCCTTGAACCGACGAACCGAAATTAACATTGTTTCGGTCGAGTGAAGTTCACGAGAGCCCGGTCAGGTCGCGGATCACCACCGAGGCGATGAAACATCCGAAAACCGGAGGCATAAAAGATAGGGTTCCCACCGTCGACTTTTTGTTTCTTCCTTCTTCGGGTCGAATGGCATGACCGGGGATTTCTTCGGGTGAAAATACGACCCGGATTCCTTTTTTGATGCCCATTTTTGAGAGCCTTTTCCGGAGCATCCGGGCCAGGTGACAATGATACGATTGGGAAATGTCGGCAATTTGAACTTTCTCGGGCTGAATTTTTCCGCCCGATCCCATCGAACTGACAATCTTTTGCCCATTTTGGAAGGCATGAAACAAAAAGAGGGATTTGGGTTTGAGGGTATCGATCGCATCGACCACATAATCGTATTTCCTGCCCAGAATGGAAATCATGTGTTCTTCTTCCAAGAAAACAGGGTAAAGATCAAGGTCGAGATCGGGATTGATATCCCAAAAGCGTTCGGCCAGGACTTCCGTTTTGAGTCGGCCTATGTTGCTCCGGGTTGCCGGCAATTGTCGGTTCAGGTTTGTGGTTTCCACACAATCGCTGTCGATCAGGGTGAGTTTCCCAATACCTGCCCGGCAGAGCATTTCTGCGGCATAGGCGCCAACGCCCCCCAGCCCGGCCACCAACACGTGGGCATTTTTCAGCCGGTTAAGCTTTTCGTCCCCCAGCAGGAGCCGGGTCCTGTCCAACCAATCCATATCCGAATACTGAAATAAAATTTTGAAAAACTAATTCGATTAAAGCTTCTTCATTCATGTTCATTAAGGCAGCGGCCTTTTGGTATATTTCCTGCACCGATCCTTTTCTTTCGTCGGTTTCGAAAAAGAGCCGGCCAGAAGGAATGGCTTTTAACAATTCTTTGGCTTTTTCCGGATGGGTAAAAACAAAATCACCGATCGAGAAAAAGCAGTTAAAACGGAGGAGTTGCTTTACCTGGGTTGTGTTCCCCGTAAAGCCGTGAATAATTATGTGCTGCAAACCTTTGTGCCTGCCCAGAACTGAAAGCAGGTCGGAAAAAGCCCGCACACAATGGATGATGACCGGTTTGTTGTATTCAATTGCCCGCAGGAGGTGCCGGTCAAAAACCGCTACCTGAATTTTCATGGGTATCGTGATGGACCGGTCTAATCCGCATTCACCCAGCGCAATCAGCTTTTTTGCATGTAAAATTACCCTGAGGCTTTGATCGATTTCGTCAATTTCGGCTTTTTGTGCATGCCACGGGTGCCATCCAGCCGAGAAGCACGTTTCGGGTATTATCTCCTGTAGGGGCAACAAAATGTTTTTCACAGGGAAAACATTCGTATTTCCCTGGTTTTTACTATGCGTGTGTATGTCGATATAACAGCTCATTTTTTTGTTGCGAAATGGGCTCGTGGCATGATTGTATTATTTTGGTTGCTGCGAAATTACACTTTTCTGTTTGGAAATAATTCGGGGATACGCTGTCTTTCGGTTCGTTTTCACTTTCTTATCCCGTATATAAAAATGCAATGCTGATAAATGTCCGCTTCAATCCGTTGTAATTTCCTTAAAATTGAGGTAATTTCATCAAAAAAATCTATATGGATGCATCCGGTTTCGACTTTCTTTTCCAATCCTTATCCGCAGAAAAGCGTCGCCGGCTGGTGATTGCCAACGGTGTCGACAAGCATTCGCTCGAAGCAGCGTACAAGGCAAGGTCAATGAATCTGGTCGAGGTACTTCTAACCGGGAGCCGGGATACGATTGCCGGGGTGTGCCGCCAATGGGGGTTTGGTGATGATTGGTACAGCGTTTGGGATTGCGGCGACGAACAGGAAGCCATAGATCGGGCCGTGCGTATGTGCCGCGACAAGGAGGCGGATCTGATTATGAAGGGTATGGTCAGTACCGACCGTTTTATGCGGGCGATCCTGAGCAAAGAACAGGGATTATTGCCTCCGGGTGCGCTGCTTTCGCATGTAACGGTACTTCGAAACCAGCAGTATGGAAAGCCATTGATTGTTAGCGATGTGGCTATTATTCCACTTCCCACGCTGGAGCAA
>DAIMEA010000251.1:0-6254 GCA_036725585.1 Prolixibacteraceae bacterium
CGGGATAATCGACCGGATATTCGTGCATGATAAAATCGATGGTGGTTTTGCTGAATGCCCGGAACCCGGATGTATGATCCCGGATTCGCTTTTTGATCAGGAAGATGCTCAAAAATTCAAAAAAACGGATGCCCATCCTTCGAAACAGATCGGTACCGTGAAGCCGGCTGTCGCCCACAAAACGGGAACCAATGGCTACATCGCATTCATCAGACAGAACCATGTCGACCAATTTGAATACGTCCTCGGGGCGATGTTGCCCATCGGCATCAAACTGAACGGCACAATGGTAGGCATATTTGCTGGCATATTTCAGACCGGTCTGGACAGCCCCGCCAATTCCCAGGTTAACCGGGAGATCGATCACGCAGGCACAACCCGTTGAACGGGCAAAATGAGAAGTCCGATCTGTTGAGGCATCGTTAACCACCAGCAAATCATAAGCAGGGCACTCTCGTCGCAACTCACTGACTACCCATTGGATAGTTATTTCCTCGTTAAAAGCCGGAATAATGATCAATACTCTTGGATCCATGAACGAAAATAAAAAAGTGAAACTAGTAAAAAATATCCATTTATGCGGTAAGCAGGAACAATGAATTCATCTCCCGGCCCCTCTATCCAGAAATTGAAATACAGTGTGGGGCAAATTTTATCGCTTGCCAGTATTTTTGTATTTTTGCGCACCACCGGAAGGCGGGTTACAGATTATTAGGGATGTTTTCAAAATCGCAAATAGGAATTATCGGAAGCGGAAGCTGGGCCACAGCGCTGGCAAAAATATTGCTGAACAACGCCGGCTCCATCAACTGGTACATCCGTAAACCGGAAACCATCAACCATTTCCGGCAACATCACTACAACCCCAATTACCTCAGCGATGTTCTTTTCGACACCAACAAAATAAACTTCTACAACGACATCAATTCGATTGCCAACGATTCGGATATTCTCATTTTCGTTATCCCATCGGCCTTTTTAAAAGAATCGCTCGACGGACTCACTGCCGATATCAGCAAAAAGTTTGTGGTATCGGCCATAAAAGGGATTGTTCCCGACGACAACCTGATCGTTGGAAAATTTCTGAACCAGTACTACCATGTTCCGTTCGATTCGATCGGGATTATTGCGGGTCCCTGTCATGCCGAAGAGATTGCCATGGAGCGGCTTTCCTACATTACCATTGCCTGCCCCGACGTGAAAAAAGCCCGAAACTTTGCCCTGATGCTCGAATCGTCGTACATCCGCGCCCACATTTCCGACGACATTTACGGAACCGAATATGCTTCGGTACTGAAAAACATCATCGCCATTGCGGCCGGAATATCGAACGGATTGCATTTCGGCGATAATTTCCAGGCCGTGCTGGTGGCCAATGCCCTCCAGGAGATCAAGCGTTTTGTCGATAAAGTGCATCCCATATCCCGCGACATTAAGGGATCGGCCTACCTGGGCGACCTGTTGGTAACAGCCTACTCCCAGTTCAGCCGTAACCGTATGTTCGGCACCATGATCGGCAAAGGCTATTCCGTTCGCTCGGCCCAGCTCGAAATGCACATGGTGGCCGAAGGATATTACGCCGTGAAGTGCATCAAGGAAATCAACCGCGAACACAACGTGAACATGCCCATCTGCGATGCCGTGTACAACATTTGCTACGAGAACATCTCCCCCTCGATTGAAATCCGCTTGTTAACCGAAAACTTACGATAAAACAGAAAAAAAAGATACCATGAAAATCCATCTCGACCATGCCTTTTCGAAGGCCAACGGGTTTATCGCACCCGATCTCTTTCAAACGTATCAAACAGCTGCCGGAAACATGAACGCAGCCCTGCATCAAAAATCGGGAAGGGGCAGCGATTTTCTTGGCTGGGTCAACCTTCCGAACGAAATCGACGAAGCCGTTCTTTCCGATATGGAGCAAACAGCCGCCCGCATCCGCTCGAAAAATATCGATGTGTACGTGGTGATTGGCATCGGGGGTTCGTACCTGGGCGCCAAGGCGGTGATCGATGCCCTGAGCGACAGTTTTGCCCATCTGAAAGGCGACAAGCCCGCCGTTCTGTTTGCCGGTCAAAATATTGGCGAAGATTACCTGGCCGAGCTGCGCGACCTGCTGAAAACAAAAGAATGGGCCGTTTGCGTCATCTCCAAATCGGGAACTACCACCGAGCCGGCCATCGCGTTCCGGATCCTGAAACAGGACCTGGAAGAACGCTATGGCAAGAAAGAAGCTACCGACCGTATTTGCGCCATTACCGACGCCCGCAAAGGCGCCCTGAAAACATTGGCCGGCGAGGAAGGATACAAAAGCTATGCAATCCCCGACGATGTAGGCGGCCGTTATTCCGTGCTCACCCCGGTCGGACTGGTGCCCATTGCTGTGGCCGGATTCGACATCCGCGCCCTGGTAAAAGGAGCCGTCGACATGGCCGCAGCCACCTCAACGGACGTTCCGTTTGAAAAAAATCCTGCCTGCCAATACGCAGCAGCACGGCATATTTTGTACCAGGCCGGGAAAAAAGTGGAGATCCTGGTCAATTACCAGCCCAAACTGCATTTCATGGCCGAATGGTGGAAACAACTGTATGGCGAAAGCGAAGGCAAAAACGGGAAAGGAATCTTCCCGGCATCGGTCGATTTTTCTTCCGACCTGCATTCCATGGGCCAATACATCCAGGAAGGGGAACGGATCCTGTTCGAAACCGTACTTTCCGTTGCCAACCCCGAAAGAGAAGTCTTGATTCCCGAAGATATGGCGAACCTTGATAAACTCAATTTTCTGGCCGGCAAACGGATCGATTACGTGAACAAGATGGCCGAACTGGGAACCCGGATTGCCCATGTCGACGGCGATGTGCCGAACATCCGGATCGAAATCGAACGACTCGATGCCTACAACCTGGGACAGCTCATTTACTTTTTCGAAAAAGCCTGCGGCATCAGCGGCTACCTGATCAATGTGAATCCATTCGATCAGCCCGGTGTGGAAGCCTACAAAAAGAACATGTTTGCCCTGCTTGAGAAACCGGGATTTGAAACTGAGACAGCCATGCTGAAAAAGAGAATTTCAGGTTAAGAGACCGCTTCAATACTTTTTGCGCTTATGGTAAGATTTATGTGCGAATGAAAAATAGAAGATTTAAATAATAAGATCAGAATTCCATGTCAATTGTAGTGTTTTTATAGACAGGACGGTTCGTTTCTCTTACCACCATACCTGTTTCCCGCTTTCCCAGGTAAAAATTCTTTCTTCTTTCCCTTCGGTTAAGTTTCGTAACCACAAAAGCGCGTCTCTGGGGACATTGGAATATTTTATTTCATGGCTTGTCGCAATTTGTTTGCCTAGTGATTGAAATTGCCGATTGTCCCAATAGAAAAGTTCGTACAAATTACCGACCTGGATACTGTTCATATCGTTACGGGCAATAAACCTTATTTTACTTACTTTTTGAGGATTTGCTAGTTCCAAACCAACATATTTCTCAAGGTTACCGGTACGGCTGTCTTCGAAGAAAGTCAGGCGATCTCCGTCAAAGCATTTTTCCGGGATATAAGGATTGTATTTTTTACCAGGGCTCCCCATAGGCTTACCCAATAACTTCTCCCCACCGGGAGTTATAAATTCAATCTCTGCAATACTGGCTCCGTCGCCGTCATAGGTAAGCAATTGTTCTTCATTAGAGAACCTAAACCGATAATACCTGAAAAGCCTGTCAACATTGTTTTTGAGTTCTGTCATATGTTCCCCTGGAACTTCTTTTATCGTTGCCAGTGTAACGGCATTTTGGAAACCAGGGGTGTTCGAACCTTCAAAAACTCCTCCCTTCAGGCAATTTAGCCAGTTTAATTTGCGCTTGTGAAAATGATATTTCCGGGTAAGGGTGACTTCTTCTGTTTCATTTTTAGGTTCAATGTATTTGATGTATCCTTTGGGTGTGAAATTAAAAGGCAAACCGGCAGGGATAAGCTTACCATCAACAGAATAAACCGGAAGGTATAGTACGTCCCTTCCCAGGTTTTTGAATGTTGCAGAACCATCATTATCAATTTTAGCAAAATCGATTACCGACCAGCCATGATCATTAAACAGGGCAGCATAAACATAAGCGGTTTCCTGTGGTATATTTTCCAGATTTAGCCTTACATCGGTTGTGGCCACATATTCATCCGTAACGTCGGTAAAATCGCACGATGAAAAAACAGAAGGCGTATTTTCTTTTTCTGCTTCCAACAACTCTAAAAGGGCATTATTCTTTGAAAACGATTTTCGGAAAACTTTCCCGATCTTATATTTGTAAGCAACAAAAGCATTTATATCGTTTAGCGCTTCTTCATAACTTATAAAATTCCCGTTTCTGTCTTTAACTGCATTCCAGTAATGACTGTTGTGGTCGTTTCCGTATTGAGGTAAAAAATCAACAGCAACAGGAATTCCAAAAGCCCTCATGATCATTGCCTTGTGATTGGAATTGTCGGCACATGTCCCGTACATGGCTTTTAACAAATCACCTGGGGCTATGGATACAATGTACCTCCCAAACCCGTTGGAGAATTTCAACTCGGAACCAACATTAAGCCTGTTTGCAACGCTGATGATATCTTCGCCTGGAGAAACCGAATCGTAAATCCAGTTGAATTTTTCGGTGTACATCTCCCGCCACAGTTCAAGGGGCTCTTTAAAATTGCGGTAGGGTAAAACATAGTGCAAAAAATCATCGAAGGATACAGTGTTTTTACTCCATGGGTTTTCCCACGATTTGAATGCCCCGTCGATGTAATCTGTAAATGATTCGGTGGTAAAAGCGTCTTCATCTTTTACAAAATACATGTTTGAACAGTTTAGCGCGCCGTAAATATTTTCAAGCGAATCGAAAAGAAAGTTCAGTTCATTGGAATACCAGGGTAAGTTTTCACGGTAATCGGCAGGTTTATTGGCCAGCACATCGAAAAGTACATTGAAATCATCCAGTTGCCTGCCTTTGTAAAAACCTTTGTCCGGCATGTTTTCAACCAGGAAATATGCAGCCTTTAATTTCAGGCTGTCCTCTGGCGCTTTGTAGTTGTTAAAAACATCCCTGAATTTTTCCCTGTTAGCTTTGCTCATCAGGCTTAATGCATCCTTTACATTTTTTGGTTGCTTGCTGCACCCGGTAAAGGCAAGGACAAATATGATTAAACAGATAGGAATTTTATTTTTCATTATTCAGGTATTAAAACATCCATTAAATACTGATCGGGATTCCCGTTGCCGGAATTAAAAATACCAAACAAGCCTTTGTAATCCCAGTTCGACCATGCAATGCCGTTCATTTCAAACATTTCCCTTACATCTTTATACCACTGAAGGCGCATGGTACGGGGGACAAAGGGCACACACCCAAACTCACCGCAATACAACTGTAAGCGGTGTTCTTTAGCATAAAGTAACGGTTCCTGAATATTTCCCAACAAGGTATCTTTTGTGTAATAGCCATTCGATTGGTTTATTCCTTTTAAAACATTTTCTGGATAGCCGGTCAGATTTTCAGGTTCAATTACCTGACCGGGATAGTTTACAGGGCCGATATATTTTCCCGCTTCCAGCCAGTGTGCCCGGTAATGGGTAAAGGCATGGGGCGCATAAAAATGAAAACTCAGGATGATGTTTGAGTCATTTTCAGGAACTACCAGTTCATGAAAAGTTTTGGGTGTTTGCCATTTGTTTGACCCAAAAATGATTTTTCGGTATGGCTCTCGTTTACGGATCGAATCGATTGTTGTTTTCAGTAAACGGTTCCATTGACTGCTGCTGTCGGCCACTGCTTCGTTCAGCAATTCATAGGCAAGGTCTTCAACCGGGTATTTTGAGAATTCACCCGAAAGGAGCAACCACATTTGAATAAATTCGTTTTGGGCCTTTGCGCTTTTCCAAAGCAGATTGTTCCGGCTGTTGAACGAATGGGAACGTATCTGGTGCAGGTCTAAAATAATCTTCAAATCATTTTCAAGGCACCATTTTATTCCTTCATGCAGCATTTCAAATGACGATTCCAAACGGTTCCCCTGTTCGTCCCATAAGTGTTCTTCATCCACGGGTATGCGCACGTGGTCATAGCCTAGTCGGGATATAAGGGCGGCATCCTCGACGGTAAACAGTCTGTTGCGGTTTGAATTTTTATCGGGGTTTTGCGATAACCAGTGGCTGATGTTTATGCCCCGTTTAATTTGGAAGTAGTTTTCGCAATTAGGGTGGTTAAACATTTTTTGTT
>DAIMEA010000252.1:0-6247 GCA_036725585.1 Prolixibacteraceae bacterium
ACCCAATCCAAACACAGTTTTGCCGCACTGCTGGTGTGCCCGTCTTGGGCCACAATGGCAGTGCTGTTGCTCAAACCATCCCAACTGCTTTGTGCAGCGGCACCAATCTGGATAGTGCCTATATTGCCCCAGGCCTGTGCAATCCCCTGATAAGTAGTCGATACAACCAATCCATGTTCTGTTCCTTCGGAATCTTTCCAAAGATGAAAAATAACTCCGCCACCATACTCTTCGCCAATATAATGGATAAACCCGGTTGCACCGGATGATGTCGTGCTGATGGTATTCCCATCCAAAACAATGCCGGTTCCGGCTGTAAGTTTGTCTTGTTTGTTGTTCCAAATGGCAGTATCGGAGGCAGAAATCGCATAGGCAACGGATGCAACAAATAATGGATCGGTTTCGGCAAGACTTCCCGTAAGAGAATCGGCTGTATTTGCATGCAAGGCATAGGGTACACTCAACACCTGGTTGCTTCCTGTAAGGATATAATGGGTATCACCTTCAGGGTCGATTTCCGTCTTTAAAAAATAAGGACCGTCCGCCCAATCAATGGATGAAAAGGAACCCGACACAAGTGTTCCTTCGCCAATTTGGACACTGGCTAATCCATTAACATTGGTAACAGGTGTTTGTGTTTCGACATAAACGGATTTGCCCTCTGCGGAATCTTCCAGAACACTAATCCGCATACCCACAACCTGATTACACACCAGGGAATTAGAAGCATCTCTTATGATTACCTGATAACTTACTATTTCAGGCGCCTGTGCCAAAATTGCTGTCGTTATCCCAATCGCTACCCAAATTGCAATGATACGTTTCATAATCCAGATTATTTCTTTGTTTGCTCATTACGTCCACAAAACCAAAAAGACAATAGGGGTATTGAATGTCGATCAGGATTCCATTGCGTTTTCCCGTATTAAATTGTTTCTTTTTCAGCCGAATACCCCTTATGGTCACATCGTAAGCGACCTGCACTCCGTCAGGCATTATCGGGCATAAGGACCATTGGGTTCGTTGGGTTAAGAAAAAAAAGATCCATCCGCTTCATCCTTATTTTGATGGAGTTACAAAATTAATCATTTCCCATCACAAAAACCTGAATAAGGGCGACTTTTTAATTGACGACAGGGAAAACAACGGAGCCCGTAACTTTGAAGGGGAACGGATCCTATTGGATCACAAAAATTCCCCGATTGGGAAAGTGTAAGCCAATATCTTCTAAAAACAATCAAGTAATTTTCGCCTATTTTCCCTTCATTAATAAATCATTATTGTTAAATTCGTGAAATCAAACTCAATCTTCTCATACTATGGACTGGAAAGCCTATTTTAATATGATGATTGACTGGAAACAACTTCCCGCTTATAAAGCTTAACCAAGAATCGATAGCTTTATAGGTTTTTTACCTGAAAAATATTTTCCTGGATAATTGATTGGTTGGCTAAAAGGGAAGATAAGTCAGACTTTGAAGAACAATTTATTCATGCTATGAAAAGATGGTAAAATGATTAATTTCATTCATAAATTTTTAATGATATTTAATGACAGGAGATCAACTTAAACAACTCGAAAATCAATTATGGGAAGCGGCTGACCAGCTCAGAGCTAACAGCAAGCTAACCGCTACCGAATATAGTTTCCCGGTTTTGGGAATTATCTTTTTACGTCATGCTTACAACCGTTTTGTAACGGCTAAAGCAATCATTGAAGAAAACTTGCCCGTGCATCCCCAACGTGGACGACGTCCCATCAACAAAGACGATTTTCAGCATGCCAAAGCCATTTTCCTGCCTGAAAAATCTCGCTGGAACTATTTGGCATCACTGCCCGAAGGGGAAGACCTTGGCGATGTCCTCGATGAGGCCATGCGGAGCATCGAAGCCGAATACGAGGTACTGCTCGATGTGCTGCCCAAAAGTTATTCACTATTCGAAAAAGATCTCCTGCATTCGCTTATCCGCATTTTCAACACCGAGCTTCTGAACAATGTACAGGGCGATGTATTCGGACGTATTTACGAATACTTCCTCAACAAGTTTGCCATGAGCGGTGCCCAGGAAGGGGGTGAGTTCTTTACGCCTCCATCGCTGGTAAATACCATTGTGAACATTATTGAACCGAATCACGGTACGGTACTCGATCCTGCCTGTGGTAGTGCGGGCATGTTTGTACAAACCGGACACTTTATCGAAGAGGAAGGTTTTAATCCGGCTGAAAAAGTCACCTTTTTCGGACAGGAAAAAGCCGACACCAATACCAAGCTTTCAAAAATGAACATGGCCGTTCATGGTTTGGATGCCTCCATTTTACAGGGAAATACGTTCTACGAAGACAAACACGCTCTGATTGGCAAATGCGACTTCGTGATGGCTAATCCTCCGTTCAATGTCGATGGGGTGGACAAAAGCAAGGATGCCGTAAAAAAGGACAAACGCCTGCCCTTTGGATTGCCCAACAACGATAACGCCAACTACCTCTGGATTCAATATTTTTACAGCTACCTGAACCCAACCGGACGTGCCGGTTTTGTGATGGCAAGCTCGGCCAGTGATGCCGGGCACAGTGAAAAGCTGATCCGCGAAAAACTGGTGAAAACCGGTGCGGTGGATGTGATGGTAAGCATTGGCACCAAGTTTTTCTATACCCGTTCGTTGCCCTGCACCTTATGGTTTTTCGATCGTGCCAAGGAAAAGGATGCTGCGCGGAAGGACAAAACGCTTATGCTTGACCTCCGCGAGGTGTACCGCAAAGTAAGCAGCAACCTCCACGACTTTACCCCCGAACACCTGAAGAACATTCATGCACTGGTGGCCCTATACCGTGGCAATAGCAAGCCTTACCATAAGGCAGTGGAAGATTATACGCAACAAAGCAACGAAGCTTTGCAACAGGCCAATTTGCTCTGGCAGCAAACAGCTTTACTGAACGACAATGAAAAACAAAAAGTTTTAACTGCCGAAATCATTAAAGCCGAAAAACGCCACCTGAACAATCTGTTGAAAACCTTTACCGATGCACAAAAAGAAAAGCTGGCTGACGAAAATGTTAAAAAGGATAAAGCTCAAAAGACCGAAATACAAACTGCCATAAAAGATGCTGAAGCCCTGGTACACCAGTTTAACGAGCTGGCCGACACCGCCCGTTACTTTTACAAAAGTGCTCTTTGGCTAACTTCCAATTTCCCCGATGGCAACTACACCGATGTGCCTGGTTTATGCAAAGTGGTAACACAGGCCGAAATTGCCCAAAACGACTACAGCCTTACTGCTGGCCGTTATGTGGGGGTAGCCTCGCAAATCGACGAAGACTTTGATTATGAAGAACGCATGGGCGAAATTAAAGAAGAACTAAAAGCCCTCAACGAGGAAGCCATTGCCCTGGCACAAACCATTCAAAACAATTTGGAGGAGCTGGGATTATGAGTTGGGAGAAGGATAAATTAGAAAAACATGCTAAGGTGATTTCTGGTTATGCATTCAAAAGTAATGATTTCAATAATTCGGGAGGTACACCTGTCATTAAAATAAAAAACATCCAAAAAGAACATGTTGAAATTAATGACGAATATTATGTAGATAATTCATTTTTGGGAATAGATAGCAGATTTCATTGCATTAAAGATGATATTCTTATTTCATTAACTGGCTCGCACATTACTTTGCCGAACTCTGTCGTTGGACGCGTTGCAAAGTATCAATATGAATTTATTTCATTATTAAACCAAAGAGCGGGGAAAGTATTGATAACTAATCCATCAAAACTAGATAATAATTTTTTGTATTATTTCTTATGCCTTCAAGATACAAGAATAACTCTTGCTCAGTTTGGAAGAGGTGGTGCAAACCAATGTAACATTAGTCCTTCAAATGTTGAAAGTATAGATGTAATTCTTCCCCCTCTCCCCACTCAAAAGAAAATTGCCTCCATCCTCAGCGCTTACGACGACCTTATTGAAAACAACCTGAAGCGCATAAAACTGCTCGAAGAGGCCGCCCAAAACATCTACAAAGAGTGGTTTGTCAACTTCCGTTTTCCGGGTTGGGAGAATACAAAATTTGACAAAGAAACCGGGCTGCCAGTGGGGTGGAATTATAAGACTTTAGGTGAAAGCTGTCAATTAGTTATGGGACAAAGTCCAGAATCTGAATTTTATAATGAAAAAGGTGATGGTCTACCATTTCATCAAGGAGTAACCGGATATGGTCAACGATTTGTAAAACATTCCACATATTGCATAAAGCAAACTCGTATAGCTAATGAAGGAGATATTTTATGTAGTGTAAGAGCTCCAGTTGGCAGATTGAATATCAGTCCAGACAAAATAATAATTGGAAGAGGTTTATCCGCTATTCGAAATAAAAATGGATTTCAAAGCTATCAGTTTTATCAATTGAAAAACCACTTTTTCCAAGAAGATATGATTGGTGGTGGAGCAATCTTTAATTCAGTTACCAAAAAAGATCTGGAAAGTCAACAATTGATTCAACCATCAAAATCTATAGTTACAAATTTTGAACAGATTATAAAACCAATTGATTTACAAATCTCGAATCTCGACAAACAAAACCAAAAGCTTAAAGAGGCGCGGGATATTTTATTGCCCCGTTTAATGAACCAAACCATTGAAGTGTAAACCCAAAAACAACGAACCATGGTAAAAGGTTACTCCGAAGACATATTGATCGAACAAACCTGTATCGAATTATTTAAAGGCACCTTGGGTTGGGAAGTTGAAAATGTTTATCACAACGAAACCTTTGGGGCGGCTGGCACGCTGGGGCGCACCTCTGAAGCCGATGTCCTGCTCAAATACAAAGTGTTGGATGCCTTGCGAAAATTCAACCCCGAATTACCGGAGCAAGCCTACCTGAATGCGTTTGATGAACTGAATTCGGACTCTTCAATCATGGGCATGGCCGAGCTGAACCAGGAGAAATACGCCTTTTTAAAAGAGGGCATTCCGGTAACTTATAAGAATGAGCAGGGAGAAATAATTGCCAATAAGCGTTTAAAGATATTCGACTTCGACAATCCTGAAAACAACCATTTCCTGGCCGTTCAGCAAATGTGGATCGAGGGAAAATCGAAACGTCGCCGCCGCCCCGACATTCTCGGTTTTGTGAATGGAATACCCCTGCTTTTTATCGAACTGAAAGCTCACCACCGCAAGCTGAAAGCAGCTTACGAAGATAACCTCTCCGATTACAAAGATGTAATCCCGAAGCTGTTTCATTGCAACGCTTTCATCATTTTAAGCAACGGTCTGGATAGTAAGATCGGGGCCATCACCTCAAAATTCGAACACTTTAACGACTGGAAACGGATTGAAGAAAATCAGGAAGGGATAGTCAGCCTCGACACGATCATTCAAGGCGTTTGCGAGAAAAGCCGCTTTTTGGATCTCTTCGAAAACTTTATTTTGTTCGACACCTCCATAGGCAAGGTCATCAAACTCATTGCCCGGAACCACCAGTTCATAGGGGTAAACAAGGCCATTAAGCATTTCGAACAGCAACAGATTCGCTTTAACAAAGGGGTTATTTCAAAAGAAGAAGCACAACGCCTGGGGGTTTTCTGGCATACCCAAGGCTCCGGAAAATCGTATTCCATGGTGTTCCTTTGCCAGAAAATCCATCGCAAAATGCAGGGCAGTTACACCTTCTTGCTGGTAACCGATAGGAATGAATTGGACAAACAAATCTACGGCACCTTTGCCGGTGTAGGTGCAGTGAACAACAAAAAGCTAAGGGCCGATAGCGGTGAAAAACTAAAGGAATTGCTCAAAACCGACAACCGTTATATTTTTACCCTCATCCATAAATTCAATTTTGAAGAAACCATTACCCAACGCGACAACATCATCGTGATTTCCGACGAAGCCCACCGCACACAGGGAGGAACCCTGGCGGTAAACATGCGCAATGCCTTACCCAATGCATCGTTTATGGGGTTTACAGGCACTCCCTTATTTTCCAACGATGAACTGACACGAAGAATATTTGGCGACTATGTTTCGGTTTACGACTTTAAACGTTCCATCGAAGACGGCGCTACGGTACCCCTCTACTATGAAAATCGGGGTGAAAAGCTGAAGCTCGAAAATCCGCAAATCAACGACGAAATCAGATCAGCCATTGAAGCATCCGATTTGGATGCCGATCAGGAAGAGAAACTCAAACAACTTTTTCAACGGGAATATCCTATTCTAACCGCCCGTAAACGACTAAAAGCCATTGC